>NZ_JBIXLM010000001.1:0-237673 GCF_045798545.1 Paeniglutamicibacter sp. ORCA_105
CCCCCCCCCCCCCCCCCCCCCCCCCCCCCGCTTTTCTCAGGCCTCCGGGCCAGGTGCCCAGACGAGGCTGCCCACCAAATGGGGAGGAAGCATGGCACCTAGGGAGTCGAGGCTTTCGGGATCAAGATCCAGCACGCGGAGTCCGGGGCTGTGCAACAACGGGTGGAGGTTTTTCCCGGCAACCACGGGAATGCCGGCCTCACCGGCCAGGCCCTCCCCGCTGGCCTTGGCCACGGCTTCCTTCAGGGCCCACCATCTGGCCCGAAGCCGCTGCCGTTCGGCTTCCGGCAACAGTTCCAGGCGTTCACGTTCCTCCGGTGCGTAGGCATACTCCTCCAGCATGCCGCCCTCCCCGAGGGAAAACGCCTGGTCCTCCAGGTCGGCCAGGTCAACGCCCAGCCGACCGTTCCCGGGGGCCAGCCCAAGCAGCAGCCAGCCGGCGGTCCGCGCATAGGACAGGGAGAAGACCTCCCCGGTCCCCGGAATCCGGAGCTTCGGGGTCCCGTGGGCCTCCGACGCGCATTGCGGACAGTACTGTGTGAGTTCGAGGTCGCCGGGAAGGATCCCGCGGCCCGGGGGCACGGCATGGTTCAACAACCCGGCCCCCAGTACCCTGGCCATGATCCGCCCTGCCACAAAGTCCTCGCGCGGACGCCCGGGGACGTACCCGCCGGCACGGGCAAGTTCGTCGGGCAGCAATCGGACCTCGGGATGCGTCGCGGCCTCGGCCAAGGGGGCGGTCGCCCACAAGGGGGCCGAGAGTCCCGCTTCGAGACCCTTAGCCGGTACGTCGTGCATTCGGATTGCGCTCCTTGTTCTGCGGGTCACTAGCCACGGATGCATGGCCGGTTTCGACTGCATCGAGTATCTCGCATCAGCGCCGGAAGCCGGAACCAATTCCGATACACACAGTGGGCACTGCCCCACATATTGGTTTGGGCTGCCGCAGCCGGCTTCAGCCCGACGGCGCTCCTGCCCAGGTCCGGGCATTGGCCCCTTTGGCAGGGATCACCGGATTCCCAAGCGGGTGGACCACATCTCCCCCCAAAAAAGTTGGTGAGGCATCGCACGGCCCTGTGATTCCCGCCCCAAGACACCTTCCGTTAACCTTCCGGTCCACCTGCCGTTCACCTGCCGTGACTACGGTGGGCGCGTACGTGCCGGCCGGGCGGCGGCGGACGCCTTGTCGGCGTGCCGCCGGAGCATGGTTGGGCTCCATCGTCCTGGTCCGTCCCCTTACAGGGGGCTGGGCCGAGCGCCACTTCCAGAAAGCCACAGTGGAAACGACTCCCAGCATTACCGACAATGGATCCACCGCCCCCTTGTTCCTGCCGCAGTACCCGGGCAGCGAATTGGCACCGGAGCCCCGCACCCTCATGGACATCCTTGAGGCCAGCGCGGCGGCCCACCCCGAAGCCCCCGCACTTGATGACGGCGAGCGCTCGCTGACCTACGCAGAACTGCTCGTGGCCGTCGACGAGATGGCCGGGCGCCTGCGGGCAGCCGGACTCGGTGCCGGGGACCACATCGGCATCCGCATCCCCTCGGGAACGCGCGAACTCTACATCGGCATCCTGGCCACGATGAAGATCGGCGCAGCCTACGTCCCCGTCGATGCCGACGATCCGGAGGAACGCGCCCAACTGGTCTTTTCCGAGGCCAAGGTCGCCGCCGTCGTGGGCGAGAAGGGCAAGATCACCTCCCTGCGCGAGACGGCAAACCCGGCGCCGGCCCGGGACGCCGCGCTGGGCGACGACGCCTGGATCATCTTCACCTCCGGATCCACCGGGACTCCCAAGGGCGTTGCCATCACGCAGCGCTCGGCGGCCGCCTTCGTGGACGCCGAGGCCAGGATCTTCCTGACAAGTGAGCCCCTGGGCGCCGAGGACCGCGTGCTTGCCGGCCTCTCCGTGGCCTTCGATGCCTCCTGCGAGGAAATGTGGCTGGCCTGGCGCCATGCCGCCTGCCTGGTGCCGGCCCCGCGTGCCCTGGTTCGTTCCGGCATGGATCTGGGTCCCTGGCTGGTGACCCGCGGGGTCACGGTGGTCTCCACCGTCCCCACGCTCGCCGCCCTCTGGCCCGCCGAGGCCCTGGAAAACGTGCGCCTGCTGATCTTCGGCGGCGAGGCCTGCCCGCCCGAGCTTGCAGCCCGCCTTGCCGTTCCCGGGCGCGAGGTCTGGAACACCTATGGTCCGACCGAGGCCACCGTCGTGGCCTGTGCCGCGCAGATGGACGGCAGCGATCCGGTGCGCATCGGCTTGCCGCTGGAGGGCTGGGACCTTGCCGTCGTCGACGCCTCGGGCTTCCCCGTGGCCCCGGGGCAGAGCGGGGAACTGATCATCGGCGGCGTCGGACTCGGTCGCTACCTGGACCCGGCCAAGGACAAGGAGAAATACGCGCCCTTCGAAACCCTGGGCTGGGAGCGTGCCTACCGCTCGGGTGACCTGGTGCAGGCCGACCCCGAGGGCCTGGTCTTCCTGGGCCGGATGGACGAACAGGTCAAGCTCGGCGGCCGACGCATCGAATTGGGCGAAATCGATGCCGCGCTACAGTCACTGCCCGAGGTCTCCGGGGCCGCTGCCGCGGTGAAGACCACCGCGGCCGGAAACCAGATCCTCGTCGGCTACCTGGCCGCCGATCCCGCCTACGACACCTCGGCTGCGCGCGGGCGGCTGGCGGACATGCTTCCGGCGCCGCTGATCCCGCTGCTGGCGGTCGTCGACACCCTGCCCACCAAGACCAGCGGCAAGGTCGACCGCAACGCGCTGCCCTGGCCGCTGCCCGGTGCCACCGCTACCGGGCCCGAAGGGGTGCTGCCGGACCTCGGCGAGGACGCTGCGTGGGTCATCGAGCAGTGGACCCGCGTGCTGGGGACCTCGGTCGGCAGCCTTGACACCGATTTCTTCGCCTCCGGCGGCGGTTCGCTCTCCGCCGCCCAGCTGGTTTCCGCCCTGCGCGTGCGCTACCGCACCGTCACGGTGGCCGAGATCTATTCCCACCCGCGCATCGGGTCCCTGCTCGAGGCCCTGGGCACCAGCTCCGGCGCCGAACCCGAGACCCGAATCGTCGAGCGCACCACCCGGCGCGCCCAGGTCTTCCAGACACTGATGGGCATCCCCACCTTCATCCTGGTGGGCATGCGCTGGCTCGTGTACCTGGCCGCCGGCAACAACGTGCTCGGCACCCTGGGGGTCTTCACCGATGCACCCCGGCTCTCCTGGTGGGCGGTGGCCGCACTCTGGCTCGTCTTCGTTTCCTCCCCCGGGCGCATGGCGCTTTCGGTCATCGCGGCCCGCACGTTGCTGCGCAACCTCAAGCCCGGGAACTACCCGCGCTCGGGCAAGGTGCACCTGCGGCTGTGGATGGCCCAGCAGATCGCCGACCTGGTTGACCCCGTCTCGCTCGGCAGCGCGCACTGGATCCAGTTCTACGCCCGCGCCCTGGGCGCGAAGATCGGCGCCGACGTCCAGCTGCACTCGATCCCGCCGGTCACCGGCCTGCTCACCGTGGGCCGCGGCGCCAGCATCGAACCCGAGGTCGATCTCACCGGCTATTGGATCGACGGGGACCGTGTCCATGTGGGCACCGTCGAGGTCGGTGCCGAGGCCACGGTCGGGGCACGCAGCACGCTGATGCCCGGCTCCGTGGTAGCCGACGGGGTGGAGCTGGCAGCCGGCTCCGCCCTTGCCGGTAGCACCAAGGCCTTCTCCTCCTACTCCGGCTCCCCCGCAGAACGCAGCGGCAAGTCCAAGCCCTCCTGGCCGCAGGAGCCGCTGCGTACCCGCCGGGTGCGCAACGCCATGTTCGCCGTGGCCTCCTCGGCCCTCGGCGCAATTCCCCTGCTCTCCATCCTGGGAGCCATCATCGTGGCTGCCCTGCTGCTGCGCGGCCAGGCCTCGCTGCACGAATCCCTGCTCCAGCTCACGCTGGCCGTCCCGGTGGCGGCACTGGTGTGGTTCGGCCTGAACATGCTGTTGGTGTTGGTGGCAACGCGCCTGCTGGGCATCGGCCTGCGCGAGGGCTGGCACCGGGTCGACAGCCGGATCGGCTGGCAGGTCTGGGCCACCGAACGCCTACTGGACATGGCCCGCGACCTCCTCTTCCCCATTTACGCCTCGCTCTTCACGCCCGTGTGGCTGCGCCTGCTCGGCGCCAAGGTCGGACGCAACGTCGAGGCCTCCACGGTGCTGCTGATCCCCAAGATGACCACCATCGGTGCCGGGGCCTTCCTGGCCGACGACACCATGGTCGCCACCTACGAACTCGGCGGCGGCTGGATGAAGGTGGGCCGGGCCAAGATCGGCAAGCGCGCCTTCCTGGGCAACTCCGGCATCGCCGGGGCCGGACGCCGCGTGCCGCGCAACGGCCTGGTCGCGGTGCTCTCGGCCACCCCCGCCAAGGCCAAGGCCGGGACCTCCTGGCTGGGCAGCCCGCCGGTGCGCCTGCGCCGCACCGCGGTGGCCTCGGATGATTCGCTCACCTATGCCCCTCCGCTGCGCCTGAAGTTTGCCCGCGCCCTGTGGGAAATCTGCCGGATCGTGCCGGTCGTGGTCACCGTCGGCGTTGCCGCCCTGGTGCTGGCGCTGTTGGACTTCCTGGCCGCCGAATACGGCTACCTGGCTGCGGCACTGCTCAGCGGCGCGGTCATGCTTGCCGCCGGAGCCGTCGCGGCCGCCTCCGCGGTTCTCGCCAAGTGGCTGCTGGTCGGCCCCATCCGCCCGGGCGAACACGCCCTGTGGAGCTCCTTCATCTGGCGCAACGAGGTCGTCGACACGTTCATCGAAATGGTCTGCGCCCCGTGGTTCGCCCACTCCGCCGCCGGTTCCCCCGCCCTGGTCTGGTGGCTGCGCGCCCTGGGCGCCAAGATCGGCCACGGCGTCTGGTGCGAAAGCTACTGGCTGCCCGAGGCCGACCTGGTTACCCTTGGGGACTCCTCGACCGTCAACCGCGGCACGGTGGTCCAGACCCACCTCTTCCACGACCGGGTCATGGCAATTGATACGGTGGAACTCTCCGCTGGATCCACGATGGGCCCGCACGGGGTCATCCTGCCGGCAGCTTCCCTGTCGGAAGGCGCGACCGTGGGCCCCGGTTCGCTGGTGATGCGCGGAGAATCCGTTCCCCCTTCAAGCTACTGGATGGGCAACCCCGTCCAACCCTGGAGCCAGCCGCGCGCATGAGCCACACCCAACAGACCGACACCACCACCGCCACCGAGGCTTCCTTCATCCCGGATGCCTACGTGCCCCGCTCCGGCAGCGCTGGCTACCGCGTCACGCACTACGACCTGGACCTGGACTGCAAGCTCGGGGGCAACCGGCTCGACGGGCGCGCCACCATCACCGCCGTGGCCCAGGCCGAGCTGAACCGCATCAGCCTTGACCTGTCCGGATTGCGCGCCTCCCGCTGCCAGGTCAACGGTGCCAAGGTCGCCCGGTCCACGCAGAAGGCCGGCAAGCTGGAGCTCCACCTGGTGACCCCGGTGCCCGCCGGGGAGCAGTTCACCGTGGAGATCCGCTACGGCGGGGTCCCGAACGTGCGCGACGGCATCTGGGGCGAGGTCGGCTGGGAGGAACTCACCGACGGGGTGCTCGTGGCCGGACAGCCCAACGGGGCCCCCACCTGGTTCCCCTGCAACGACCACCCCAGCCAAAAGGCAAGCTACAGGATCTCCGTCAACACCGACGCCGGGTACCGCCCGGTCTGCAACGGAAAACTCGTTGACCGCCAGCGGCGCTCCAGCCGCGAACGTTGGACCTACGAGGTCAACGAGCCCATGGCCACCTACCTGGCGACCCTGCAGATCGGCCGCTACGAGCTGCGCTCCCTCGCCGGCACCGAAGCCGGCGCCGCACCGCTGGGCGGACGGCATGCCGGTGCCCCGGCCCCGGTGCCCCAGCTGGTTGCCTCGAACACCTCCCAGCTGCGCCGTGTCTCCTCCGCGTTGGCCGACCAGCCGCGGATGATGGAAACCTTCATCGAGGCCTTCGGCCCCTACCCGTTCGAGGACTACACCGTGGTGGTCACGGAGGACGACCTGGAAATCCCGCTGGAGGCGCACGGTATCTCCATCCTGGGCAACAACCACCTGGCGCCGGGGTGGGAGCAGCAGCGATTGATCGCCCACGAGCTGTCCCACCAGTGGTTCGGGAACTCGCTGACCGTCGGGTCGTGGGAGGACATCTGGCTGCATGAGGGCTTCGCCTGCTATGCCGAATGGATCTGGTCCGAGGCCGCCGGCGGCCCGAGCGCCGATTCACGCGCCAGGGACGCCTGGGCGATGCTCGAATCCCTGGAGCAGGACATCACCATCGGGGCCCCCGGGCCCAAGGACATGTTCGACGACCGGGTCTACAAGCGCGGCGCGCTGACGCTGCATGCCCTGCGGCTGGCATCGGGCGATCGCGCGTTCTTCGCGATGTTGCGGGCCTGGACCGGGGCCCGGCGCCACGGGACGGTCACCTACCGGCTTTTCCGGGACCACGTGGACGCGCACCTGCCCACCGCACTCTCCGCCGAGGCGTTCCTGGAACCCTGGCTCTTTGAAAAGGCGTTGCCGGCACTGCCTGCCCCGGCGGCAAACTGACGGCGGGGGGGCTCGGCCCCACCGCCGTCCCGCTGGTCTTTTCACCGTGTAGAGCCTGGTCACAAACCCCCTTCCGGGCACCCAATGTTCATCTTCCGTTCATCGCCCGCCGATACGGTCACCCCATGCAATTGCTTGATTTAGCCGCCCACGGCTACTCCGTCCGCGACGACGATGACGACGATCCGGTCCTGTTGACCTCCACCGGCGAAGTCGTGGACACCTGGCGGGAGGGCTACCCGTACTCCTCGCGCATGGACCGCGCCCAGTACGACCTGGAAAAGCGGTTGTTGCAGATCGAGCTGCTCAAGCTGCAGGTCTGGGTCAAGGCCACCGGGCGCCGACTCGTGGTGCTCTTCGAGGGCCGCGACGCCGCCGGCAAGGGCGGGACCATCAAGAGGTTCACCGAGCATTTGAATCCACGCGGTGCCCGCGTCGTGGCGCTGGAAAAGCCCAGTGAACGCGAATCCACCCAGTGGTTCTTCCAGCGCTACATCGCCCACCTGCCGGCCGCCGGGGAAATGGTCCTCTTCGACCGCTCCTGGTACAACCGTTCCGGCGTCGAACGCGTGATGCGCTTCTGCACCCGGGAGCAATTCGACAGGTTCATGCACCAGGCGCCTGCCTTCGAGCGGCAGCTGGTTGATGACGGGATCGTTCTGGTGAAGTTCTGGTTCTCGGTTTCCCGCCGCGAACAGCTCACCCGCTTCACCATCCGCCAGATCGACCCGGTTCGGCAGTGGAAGCTTTCCCCCACCGACCTCGCCTCGCTGGACAAGTGGGACGCCTACACCGAGGCCAAGGAAGAGACCTTCCGCAGCACCGATACCGATTGGGCACCGTGGACCGTGGTGAAGTCCAATGACAAGAAGCGCGCCAGGCTCGAGGCAATGCGCCACGTGCTGAGCCTCTTCGACTACGAGGGCAAGGACCACGAGCTGGTCGGGACCCCCGACCCGCACATCGTCGGACCTGCCTCGGCAGTCGTCGCCGACGGTGAGGAATTCTAGGGTTCGGTTTTCCCGCTGGGATGCGGGGTTGACCTGCAATTCGTGTGCGGTAGGAAGCGCACTCGCTGGACCGGTCCCGCGTGACACCCTATTTTCCTGCGAATCAGAATTTCTTAGGTATCAGGTCCTCGAGGGTTCCGTTTCGTTATCCGAATCCCAAAGGACTTCCTGGTTCTCACTTGCCGAAGCTTGAGAGAATCACCGTCATTTCGCACGCAGCACGAAGAAAATAAAGCTCAAGAACGATTCCCTGCCTTCGAATTGAGGCGGGATGAGTTCCGGGGGCGCATCGGCAGAGAAAGGTGGTTCACTGACTACCTCGATCTGGAATCCGGCTTTGGCAAATGCGTCCGTCATTTCGTGCAAGGGTCGATGCCAATATGTGAGGATCGCCGGTTGGCCATTGAACGTGTGCTCATCTGAATACTTCGTGAGCTTGAAGTAGTCGGAACCGGGGTTGGTCCATGGATAGAGGATCGGATGGTTGACAGACATGATGAGTCGGCCCCCGGGTCGCAGTACTCGCCGTATCTCCTGTAGCGGACTCAGCCAGTCTTGCAAATAGTGAAAAACCAGCGAGGCAACCACGTCATCAAAGGCGTCCTCGGCGAATGGCAGCGGCTGGCCGAGGTCGGCTGTAAGCAGATCTGCTTCCGCGCCAAGTCTCTTTCGGGCAAGGCTGATCATTGCTTCACTGGAGTCAAATCCTGTCACGCTGGCGCCGCGATCACGGAGCGCCTTCGCCAGCGGCCCGGAACCGCAACCAGCATCAAGAATTTGACGATTACGGACATCCCCCGCGAGTTTTATCATCGCCGGCCGTTCGTAGAATCCGTTAATCAGACTGGTTTCATTTTCAGTCGAGTATGCTTCGGCAAAGCTGTCGTAATCGGTGTCCTGCGTCATAAACCAATTCCTCCGGACCTCAGAATGGGGGCGCTCATTTATATGAGGCTAACAGCCTTCCCGCATTCTCCCGGATAAAAATAAAATAGACACCCTCACCCGAAATTAAGCTTTCGGGACGATCCTCTTGACATATTCTGATACTCCAATTCCCCACCGGGTTCCCGTTACAGGACGGCCATGGCGCATGACTGGGTTCCTTGCGACACCGTGATTCGGCGGATGGACCCCGACATGACAGCGGTCGCTGTCGCTGCGTGCCGGCGTGGTCGGTGAAACCCGATTCCGCCGGACCATCCCTGTGCTAGTCGTTAATTCACTTTGCGAAGAGTCTCACCATCTCGTCAAGAGTTGCGCAGAAACCAGGAACGCCCGCGCCGAAGGCCCTTGGCCAACCTGTCGACCGCGTGAGCCGACTCGGTCGTTCCGACGTCGGAAAACGACCCCGTCCCGCCATACAAGCTGAGGGCTTTTGCAGCGCTCGAACGGAGGCCGCGCCTGTCCGAGACACCGATGAACAGGTCGTGGAGCCAGTCGGCAGCGTGGCTCCGCTGCTTGTCGCTTTCGGAGCGTGCAACGGTGCGGACTTCTGCGATTGCGGAGAGGATGTCGTCACGGACAGCTTCAACAGCCCATCGTTTGCTACTCATGGAACAATCTTACGGATCACACCGAGCTGGGCTGCGACATTTGGCGTCGAAAACCACACGCTAGGGTGGTCACATGATGACAATCATTTCAGCCCCAGGGGATCTCATCGTGGCAACCAAGGATGGTGTGGACGTGCGGTTCGCCGGGGTTGAGTCGATTGTCGACGCTCCGTTTTCCGCAACTGAATGGTTGGGAAAACAGGGAATAAGACTCCACCTCGAAGGGATCCGCAGTCCCGAAACCCAGCGCCGCGATGAACACCACATCAAGGAAATATCGCAGTGGGCAAATCTGAGGGAGCGTGATGGGGCGGAAGCAGCCGGAGACGCACCGGCGATGCCCGGTCAGCTAGTTCTTGGCCCTGTTGGAGCGGACATCTCGGATGATTTAGGAACCATTTATCGATGGTCTGCCGGACAAGTCGCAGGAAGCGGGACCAACTGGGAGGCGACCTGGGTGTATCTTCCGGAACCTCCTGCTGCTGCTCGATTCCTACGTATTGATTTCACTCTCGATGGAGAACCAACGGGCAAAACATGCAAGGTGCAACTTGGATAGCGTCCAAAAATCGTCCGACCAGCGTTCCTGGCGTCGATGCCATAGACAACCCGTCAGATAGGATTCGCAGTGCCTGCGGGGTTCTTTCTCGCAGCATTCTGCCTTGGTGCGGCCCTGTTCCCCTTAGGTGTGTTCAAGCCATGGGCTAAATGCGCGCAGGTGGACTCTGCGATGGGATGCCCGGCTAATCCAGCCGAAGCGGCCCTGGTGATTTCGGGTTTGGCGGTCGCCGTTGTGGGTCTCACTGCTTGTTGGTTCGCCCCCCCCGAATACATTCGAAGCTGGCGGGCAGGGACTGCAAAATTCAGTCCGTACATCCGGAATGAAGGCACGAGCCCTTCCGCCAACCAGCCAGCTATCCAGCTATTTGCATCTTCATCAACGAGTCGCGTCAGCATAACGTCGAATCGTCATCCTTAACCATTCGCTGGGAGGCTCCCCCTCCGGGCGTGGTCATACGGCCTACTGGTAGGAAACGAACCACGGTTTCGGATCGATGTCGAAGGTCTGCTTCGGTGTGAACGTCGGGGAGTCCTCGTCGATGAAGTTCTTCCACGCCATCCTGATGCCGTCGGGCAGGTCGCGGCGCAGGCTCTTCCACGTCTCCATCTTCATCCCCGGTGTGCCGTTGCCGTCTGCGTGCAAGAGCATCGCAAGTTCGGGGTGCGAAGTGTCCAGCGTGGAGCGGTTGCGGATCATGCTCAACTTGAACTGGTGAAGGATGACGACCTTCTGCGGCAGGTTGTGCTTGCGCGTCAGCGCAGCCAACCAATCGTTGGTGCGGTTGAGCTCAGCGGCATCCACAGATCCGATCTGGACCATGTGACGCTGGCCGGGCTTGAGCCGCCACTCGGGGTCGTAGGCGATGCCGACGTTGGGGTAGACCAACAATTTTTCATAGTGCTTGGCCTGGGTCAGGAAGTCGTTGCGCCCCGGCTGCAGGTCCAGAACCACGTACACCCCTGCTTTCTCGGCCGCCTTCACCCAGGACTCGAGGCGTTCCACGGGAACGTAGCTGGAGTACTTCCCGTCCTTGCCGGCGGACGCCGCGGCGACGGTCGAGATGATCTCGAAGGCCGGCACGACCTTCTCCTTGCTAAAGGGCTGGTACTCCGCGGCGTACTTCTTGGCGAGCTTGATGGCCCCATCGACGTCCTGTTCGCCAAGCAAACCCAGTGAAGCCGTCCCCGGCGTGCCGTACAGCGCGACCATGCGCCGGTCCGGAAAAACGATCTGCCCGCCGCCTGGAAGTTGCATTCCTTCGGCAGCCGTTGCCGCCAGGGCAGAGAAATCCGCGGCTTTCCCGAACCCGCCGCCGATCGCGTACAGCTCCGCGTCCGCGTGTTCCTGGAAGAATTTCTGGTTCTTCGCAGCCCGTGGGTCAGGCGAGGCCATGGTGTGGAGGTCAGCCCCTGCGGCTTGGGCCGTCGTCAGTGCCGGGCCTGCCGCTTCCGCGGCTTCTTCCCCCGAGCGAACGACGACGGCGAAGCCGGAATCCGTGGTTCCCTCGATCGGGTCAATGTCTGGCAGATCGGCATCGGGTGCCGCCCCGTCGACAACTTCCAGACCCCCCGCCAGTGAATCCGGCACGGTTCCGTGGGCGAGGAGGGTACGTGCGCCCAGACGCTCCAGCTCGGCGGCAAAGTCCTGCTGCTCCGTTGTTTCGTCCGGTGCATCGCCAGGTGCCACGAGCAGCGGGATGCCGAGTGCGCGGGCCTGACCGGCGGCGGCTTCCTGTCCGCCTTCATGGCCCAGCACGACGACTGCGGGTGCCTTTTCGAAAAACGCCTCACTGGCTTTCAGCGCCATCTCCGCGGGGTTGCCGCCGATCTGTCCGATGCCAGCCTCGGCTCCGGCCAACACCACGCTGTCTTGGTTCTCCTGCGACTGGGCACCGGCTGCTCCGGCGTCGTCCCCCGGATCCGCGGCGGTGCACCCGGCCACGACCAGGACAAGAACCAGCCCGGAAGCAACCGCAGCGAGACGTCCCCTTGCACGAATCGTCATACTCTTTACCCCCGCGTCGATCATCAGCAAAAGATTTTCACCGGCATCGTTTTATGGTTCCTTCAACAGAAAGCGCCTCGAAACCGTTGGAGAGGCTTCAAGGACGGCAACCACTAAAAGAGAACGATCACCATGAACGACACTAGCAACAACTTCCCGTTGTTACCCCAACGAGCTGGCTGGCACAAGAGCCGGTGAACTTGAGCCGTTGGATACGAAACCTTGGCGATGCTCTTGCGCCCGGGCAGGACTCGGCGTCCGCCGCGTCAAAGGCCTTGTCCTGAGGATGGGGAACGTCCCGTGTAACAAGGGGACAAGCACTTCCATATTGGCGAACATGGACTGAAGGCCCGGCCAATGGGCCAGCAGGCATCCCGCTACCGCACCGAGTGGCATGGCGGCTCTGTCCCGCTCCCCCGAGATGCTTTCGACTTGAGGCTCACGTCACGCTGCGAGTCTTGTCCCGCGGAAGGTTCCGCTAGCGGAATTCCACAGTCTATAGATCCCGGCGTCTCCCGATCGCCAAGGGGTGATTCGGTCGCCCACAGACCACCGGATGCTGCATGTGCAAGACTGAGCGGCATGACTTTAGACGAGGAGTTGGACAGGATCTTCGCTGCCCGAGACCGGGCGAACATGCAGCCGACCATCGATGCGTTGCTTCCCCTGCTTGATTCGAATCCCGGGAATGCGCGGGTGCTCTACGAAGTCGGAGGGGCATATGACACCGCTGGCAGGGAAGAAACCGCGCTGGGATTTTACGAGAACGCCCTCGCTGCTGGCCTCAAGGGCGATCTGCTCCGCCGTTGCTATGTCCAATACGGGTCAACCTTGCGAAACGTGGGACAGTACGCAAAATCCAGCGCGGTCTTCGCGACAGCTCGCACTGAATTTCCCGGGTCCCCATCGCTGGGGGTGTTCGAAGCAATCACCCTCCACGCAGCAGGCCGACCAAATGAAGCCGTTGCTTCGCTGCTTGATTTGGTGGTGGACTTCGTTCGCTCTCCGGACATCGATAGATACAAGTCGGCGATCAGCGGGAATGCGGCCTATCTCCGCTCGCTGGATGGACGAGGTACACCCCCCCCAGTAGCTGAGTCCTGCTGAAGGGTCCCGAGGCGGCACGAAACACGCGTCAACTTGGATTCAATGACAAACTCGCGCTAGCTGGTCCGTGAGAAACTGACGATCGTTATCGCGCTGGCAGCCCTGGGCCGAACCAGCGGCATAGCGCGTTCGTCAGGTCCTGGGCAGTTCCTTGTCCCACCCAGGCAACATATCCGTCCGGACGGATTAGCACGGCGGTAGGAGGCGTCACGTCACCCAGGAGGGGCAGTCGCCACGGCCCGGTATACCGGGCCCCGACCTGTCGAACATGATCGGCCCAGGGATTGATCTCAAAGTGGCTCAGACCGTCGAGTGTTAGCAGGACCGGCTTTGCGTCGTGGAGCAGCGTGTAGAAACGGGTCGGACCGTTTGCCGTATCGAGATCAAGATCCGGCATGCGGCGTCCGAGAAGCGGGTGACCCTCCCCTAAGTCGTAGGTGATGTCGAGTCCGTGGATCAGTGCGGCAACGTGCCGCCGAGGCTCATCCATCGACATGAGTTCCTCGACGGTCTCGGCGAGCGCCGCGGTCCGGGCATCAGCGCGCTGGAGGGCTGTTTGCGCCATCGAATGCTTGAGCGCGCGAACGCCGACGGGATGCCGTTCCGCGTGGTAAGTGTCCAGAAGGGACTCGGGTGAGCGGCCATTGACCACCTGTGCGAGCTTCCACCCAAGGTTGACTGCGTCCTGCAGGCCCAGGCCGATCCCCTGGCCGCCTGCGGGATAGTGAACGTGAGCGGCGTCCCCGACCAGCAGCACTCGGTCCTTGCGATAGGTCGCGGCCTGCCGGGTGGCGTCGGTGAATCTGGAGATAGAGGTCGGTGTATGCACTCCGAAGTCTGTTCCATACGCCGAGCTCAGGGAATCGCTCAGGTCACCCAGGGTTGGATCCTGCCGCGAACCGACCTGTCGCTCCGTCGTGATGACACGATAGGTACGCCCGTCCGGCATCAGGCTGAAGCCGTGGACCCCGGACTCATCCAGGTGCGTACCGGAGGGTGCTTCATCGGTTACTTCCACTTCGGCGATCAGGTTGCTTCGGGTCGCGTCCCAGCCGGGGAAGTCGATACCGGCGCACTTGCGGACCATGCTGCGGCCTCCGTCCGCACCGACAAGAAACGCGGCCCGGACCTTTCCGCCGTCGGCGGTCTCGACTTCGACACCGGTCTCGTCCTGGATGAAGCCAACCACCTCATGACGGCGGTGGACGGGCACCCCGAGCTCCTTGATCCAGTCTTCGAGGATCGGTTGGATGCGGCTCTGCCACAGGCCGAGCCCGTAAGGGTGCCGCGTTGGAAAGTCACTGATATCAAGGAGCGATTTGCCGAATCGGGCCGTTTGCACGGTCGTGCCCTCGTCCAGGAATCGACCGGCGATCCCCCGCTGGTCAAGGATCTCGATGGTGCGACAGTGAAAGCCGCCTGCACGGGATTCCGTCAAGGCCCCTGTCGGGAGCCGCTCCATGACCGCCACGTCAACACCAGCCAGGGCCAACTCACCGGCGAGCATCATTCCGGCCGGTCCACTTCCCACGATGATTACGTCTGCCATCTCATCCTCTTCTCGCGATGCTGCACTGACGGGCACGCCCGAGCAGTGTATTGCAGGGCATGGGTCTTGCTGCAAGACCCCCTTGCGACGCTATTCTGAAAGCGGCAGGAGTTGCTACCCCTCCTAAAAAAGCTGTCGTCGCATTTCCAAACTCGCCCTTGCACATCCTCGCCGAGCCGGGCAGTGTCTTCCCTTGCGGGCAGACCAATGCGGGTGCGGTCGTTTTGCCGTGCGCGGCATTCAGCGGAGACGCGCTCTAGGCGCGGGCCTGGACGAGATTGGCGAAGGGCAACCTACCGTGCAATTGGCGGAACTCGGCATGATAGTTCGCCTGGGCCGCATTGAGCTCCTCCGCAGGTAGCTCCTTCCAAGCCATGAGAAGGGCCCCTGCATCCGCCAACTGCCAGATCAGCCGGCCGTCCCAGTGTCCCGGCGGCTTTCCATTCCCAAAGTCCACAAATTCTTGGATCTGGCGACGAAGCCCGCGGTTGCCCTTGCTGCCGGGGCTGGCCTTGCCAATGAAGAGGACATCTGCGTCCTCAACCCATTCAGCGGTGAGCCCGGACATGGGCAGGGATGGATTCTTCTTCTTGAAAATCCCGGCCGTGGTTTTGGTGAGGAACCGCGGCTCAAACCCCTCGGGCCGCAACACAACGAATATCCCCTGACGCTGCGGAATCCGGTTGATTTCAAGGGCCGTGAGGGGCCGGAATCCGGTGAATCCGTCGTCTTTGAGCGTTTTTTTGTTGAACGGCATCGGATTCCTTGGATCTTGGCGGCGGGAATGTTGCAGGGCACTCTCCCGGAGGTGCGATGATTCGCACCTCCGATGCTACCCGGCCGGGCAATGAACGCGTTCCCCGATCCCATGCGGGAGGTGGTTGCCCCGATCTCGCTATGCGCCGCGTCCGGGACCCTCCCCGCGGAAAATGGTTTGCACATCCGCTGGATGTCGGTGGAGGGGCAGCCGTGGGATAGCAACCTACACGGCCGGCCCATGGTTCGGGAAAATGCCGGTGCCGTCCAACCACCGTAGGACAGTGTCGGCAAATTCGCTCGGACGCGTCTCGTGAACGTTGTGACCAGTGGGTATGGTGACGAGAGTGCATTCGGGGATGAGACCTGCGACCTCCACGAGTAGGTCCTGCGGCACAGGGCTGGTGGGACCGCCTCCGATGAGCAACGTGGGAGATGTGATATCGGGCAGTCGCCTCCACCAGCGGCGGGTGGGGTCGTTAACCTGCTCAACGATGGCCGGCACGACCGCCCAATCGAACCCCAGGGCTCCCTCGGGGCGTTCGGGAACCGGCCGTGTGCGGGGGAACGGCGGCGGGACATCCTCGACCACGAGCCGTGCGATGCGACCCGTCTGCGCCTGGGCAACCATATATGCGACAGCGCCGCCCATCGAGTGGCCGATCAGCACCACGTCGCGCAGATCCATGATGTCAAGGACGTCGATGACGTCCTCGCGCATGAGCTCGAACGAGTAGGCGCCCGGCCGATCGCTGTCGCCATGCCCGCGCAAATCCAGATTGACTACTCGAAACAGCGAAGCGAACCGCGCCTCGACCCCGGACCAGCTCGCTGATTGTTCCCCGAGCGCGTGCAACAAGACCATTGTCGGTCCAGTCGCAGCGCCCGAAAGGTGACAGCCGATCCGCACTCCGCTGCCAAGCTCCACCAACCTCTTTTCCATCTGTAAACCTCGGCCTCGTCGGATCGAATCTTCGGGGTTCCTCGGAGAACGATCGCTCATTGAATATTGTTCTCGCACGTCTCCGGTTCGTATCCGATGAGCCAGTGCAGCCCATGACGATCAATGACCTGGCCATCGGATGCTCCCCATGGTTTGGGGGAAAGCGGGTCCATCACCGTGCCGCCAACTGCGAGTTTGTCGAACCACTCATGGAGGGTGGCTGGTTCGGCGGCCCCCAGCAACGAGAGCATGAGTCCTTCGAACCTGACGCTCTTTCCTCCCGTGGCAGCATCCGATCCCGCCAACGCCACTACGCCGTCGAGAACTCCATGGGCGATGGATTCCGGGGGTCCGTCCTTTCGGCCAAATTCTTCATAGGTGTACAAGGAGAGTTTTCCGCCGAAAACGTCCGCATAGAAGCCGAGCGCTTCACGCGCCGTGCCGGGGAAACTGACATAGATCTGGGGAGCAGCCATGGACATAGCCTACGAAAACTGTTCCCCTGCCGCTACAGGTCGATCGAAGCAAGGGGCGCGAGCGGCCCCCCGCCCCGGCCCAAGATCGGTGCCGTTGAACCGACCGATCGTGGCCGGCGTCGGGGTTGGCACGCCGAACCGCGCCCAGGCAGTCGCTCTCACAGCGGCCGCCCGTAGGGATAATCAACCCAGGCTCCGATGCCCTCCTTCGGACATGCCTTTTCGGCGCCATTCCGGGTGCTCCACGCATCCGCTGGGTAGCTTGAACCCTGGAGCACCTTGTCCAAACTCTCGACACGTTCCTCACGCCCGTCGGCGTATCTGACGTCGAATCGAAAGTAGCGATATGGAATCTTCAGCCAGCGGGACTTGGTCCACACGGACGTGGCACGGGCGGCAACCGGGATTTCTGCGCTCATTCCCCCATCTTGGCACGAACGAATGTGCGCCGGAGCTTTCGATCCCGGCCACCGATGCCTACCGGGCCTGGTCCCCCGCGCTTCCGCCGAGCATCCGGCTTGCCAGATCCTGGTGGGCCAGGCGCCGCATCGCGGCAAAGATCGGATCGTAGAGCGCCGTTCCGAGCACCGAGTACTCCACGGCCCGCGACGTGTCGGCTCCGGGCAGTTCCGCCAGGTCGATCTCGGCGATCGCCATGATGTGCCGTGCGTAGCCGTGCAGCCGTTCGCGCCCCATGGGCAGGCCGGCCGCTTCGGCGGCGGCCAAGGCACGTTCGAGCTGGGCCACGGCCGCGTAGCCGGGGTCGCAGAGCTGGCCAATCTCCGCCAACGCCGCCCGGGCCCGCGGATAGTCGCCGTGTGGGTCTGCACCCACGGCCGGCGGCAGCACGGCGATCGCGCGTCCCAAAGTACTGTAGCGGTCGGCCTCCGGTTCGTCGATGAGTCCGACGATGGTGCGCACGCCTGCCAGCGGCAGCCCCACAACCTCGGTGAGCGCGCGGATCAGCGCCAGCCGGCGCACATGCTCTTCGCCGTAGTCGGCCATTGTTGCACCGATCGACTCCCCGGGGGCCAGCAGGCCCTCGCGCAGGTAGTACTTCACGGTCGCCAGCGGCATCCCGGAGCGCTTGAGAAGTTCGGACATCCGCATGCGGCAACCCCTTGTGTTGGATAGTTAAGGTATCTATGTTGGATAGTACAGCTATCCAATCGGGTTCGAAAGGAAACACCCCCCATGGAACCGAGCACGCTGGTCCTCGCCGGAATCCTGCTTCTGGCCCTCATCACCGTCGAATCAGGCGGCGCCTTCCTCGTCCGCGTCGCCGGCGGCGGGGTTCCCGCCAACGGCCTGCAGAAATCCTGGTACCGGGCGGGCCACGCCCATGCCGCGGTCCTGCTGGTCCTGTCCTTGGCGATCCTCGCCTTCGCCGACCAGCTCGACGTCCCGACCTGGGTCGACTGGATCGCCCGCTCCGGAGTCCCCGTGGCAGCCATCCTCATGCCCGCGGGCTTCTTCCTTTCGGTGCTCGGGAAAAACCCCGAGAAGCCCAACCGGCTCTCGCTGCTGATCGGCCTCGGCGCCGCATCGCTCACCGCGGGCCTGCTGGCCGCGGGGATCGGGGCGATCGCCACCGGCGCCGGGAACGCCTGAGGGAACGCCGAAGGCCGGCCGCTCTCCGCGGATTTGCGGGGAGCGGCCGGCCTTCGGTGCCGGTGTTGCCTGGGCTTGCTAGCGCTGCACGGCTCCGAACCGCTCGGCGGCAAGTGCCACCGCGGCGGCACGCGCCTCGGAAGCCTCGTCGGCTGTCAGCGTGCGGTCCGCGGCACGGAAGCGCAGGCCGAAGGCCAGCGACTTCTTGCCTTCCGGAATCCCGGTGCCCGAGTACACGTCGAAGAGGGCAAGGTCCTCGAGCAGTTCCCCGGCGCCTTCGCGCAGGGTCTCGAGCACCTCGGCCGCCACCACGTGCTCGTCAACCACCAGGGCCACGTCCTGGGTGGAGATCGGGAAGGTGGAGATCTCCTTGGCCACGATCACGTCGGCAGCGGCCTCGAAGAGCTCGTCCGCGTTGATTTCCATCGCGACGGTGCGCTCGGGCAAGTCCAGCTCGGCCAACAGCTTCGGGTGCAGTTCGCCGGCGTAGCCGACGTGCGTGCCGTTGCGAAGCGCCAGGGCCGCGGTGCGTCCCGGGTGGAATGCCTGGTGCGAACCCTGCGAGACGACGACCTCGACGCCCAGCACGTCACCGACCAGCTTGGCGGTGTCCAGCGCATCGGCCCAGTCGTAGACGCGCGGGACGTGTGCGGCGGCAACCGGCGAATCGTGCCCGGTGAGCACCGCGGCAATGTGCGTCGGCTGGTGCGGCAGGCCGTTGTACAGCGCCTCGAGTTCCTCCTCGGAGGGGCGCTCCCCCAGCGGCGGGATCGTGGCGGTGCCCAGGGTCTGGCCGGGCAGGAAGACCTGGCCGGCCTCGTACAGCGCCAGGTCGCGGAAGCCGCGGCCGTGGTTGCGGCGGGCAATGCCCAGCAGGCCCGGCAGGATCGAGGTGCGCATGAACCCGAACTCGCTGGACATCGGGTTGTTCAGCTTCACGGCCGCAACTTCCCCGGCTTCGGGGGCACCGAAGGTGTTGTTCTGCACCTTGGTGACGAACGGGTAGGAAAGCACCTCGGTCAGGCCCGCGTCGGCCAATGCCGCCACGACGCGGCGGCGCTGGCCCTGCACGCGGGAGAAGCCGCGGCCCGGAGGGGCCGTGGGCAGCGTCGCCGGGATCAGGTGGTAGCCGACCAGGCGGGCGATTTCCTCCACCAGGTCCTGCTTGGTGGCCAGGTCGGGGCGCCATGACGGCGCGGTGACGCGGTAGCCTGCCTCGACATTCTGGATCTCCGCGCCGATCTCGCCCAGCGCCCAGGTGATCTGCTCCTCGGTGTAGTCGATGCCGATCAATGCCGAGGCAAACCCGGCGGGCAGGTCGATGACCACGGCTTCGGGCGCGGTGCCCTCGTCGGTGATCTCGGTGGTGGCGGTGCCGCCGGCCAGCTGGACCAGCAGGTCCACGGCGCGCTGGGCGGCCACGTCGGCGATGTTCCAGTCCACGCCGCGCTCGAAGCGCTTCGAGGCCTCGGAGGGCAGCTTGTGGCGGCGGCGCGAACGCGCAATCGAGATCGGCTCGAAGTGCGCCGCCTCGATGAGCACCGTGGATGTCGCGTCGGAGACCTCGGTGGCCGACCCACCCATGACCCCGGCAACGCCGATGGCCCCGGATTCGTCGGTGATCAACAGGTCCTCGGCGTGCAGCTTGCGCTCCTTGCCGTCCAGGGTCCTCAGCGTCTCATCCGGGTTCGCGCGGCGCACGGTGATGGTGCCGGTGAGCTTGTCCGCGTCGTAGAAGTGCAGCGGCTGGCCAAGCTCCAGCATCACGTAGTTGGAAATGTCGACGACCAGCGAGATCGAGCGCATCCCTGCCAGGTTCAGCCGGCTGGCCATCCACGGCGGGGTGGGCAGTGCCGGGTTCACGCCGGTGACCTTGCGGGTAAGGAACCTGTCGCAGCCGTCCTTGCCGTAGATGCCGGCGGCATCGGCAAGCTTGACCGGGTGGCCCGGTGCAGTTGCAGCATCCACCGTGACCAGCGAGGCAGGGTCGGTGTAGGGGGTGCCCGTGGCATGTGCGTATTCGCGGGCCACCCCGCGGATGGAGAACGCGTAGGAGCGGTCCGGGGTGACGTTGATTTCCGCCGCCTGGTCGTAGAGACCCAGCAGTTCCATCGCGTCGGTGCCGATCTCCGGGTCAAGGCCAAGGCGAGAGAGCACGATGATGCCGTCGTGGTCGTCCCCGATGCCCAGCTCGCGGGAGGAGGCGATCATCCCGGCCGAGACGTGGCCGTAGGTCTTGCGCGGGGTGATCCGGAAGTCGCCCGGAAGCACGGCGCCGGGCAGGGTCACCACGACCTTGTCGCCCTCGACGAAGTTGTGGGCGCCGCAGATGATGCCCTGCACCCCGCTCGGGTCGATGCCCTCGTTCGCCAGGGTCTGCGCGGCACCCTCGGGCACCACGCGGACCTGGCACCAGTTGATGGTCTTGCCGTTGGTCTGCTCCTCCTTGACGATGGACAGGACCTGGCCCACCACGATGGGGCCGGAGATCTCGTCGGTGGGACGGTGCACGTCCTCTTCCTCGAGGCCTACCTTGACCAGCTCGGCCATGACGTCTTCGGCCGAGGCATCGGCCGGTACCTGCGCGTATTCGCGCAGCCATGAAAGTGGAATACGCATGTCTTAGATCTCCATCCCGAAGTGCTCGCTGAACCGAATGTCGCCCTCGATCATGTCGTGCATGTCGGGGACCTCGTTGCGGAACATCAGGGTCCGCTCCACGCCCATGCCGAAGGCGAACCCGGAGTATTCCTCCGGGTCGATGCCAGCTGCACGCAGCACGTTGGGGTTGACCATGCCGCAGCCGCCCCATTCGATCCAGCGCGGGCCGCCCTTGGCGCCCGGGTGCCAGATATCCAACTCGGCCGAGGGTTCGGTGAACGGGAAGAAGTTCGGGCGCAGGCGGATGGAGGCGTCGTCACCGAACATCTGCCGGGCGAAGTGCTCCAGGGTGCCGCGCAGATCGGCCATGGTCAAGTCCTTGTCGATGGCCAGGCCCTCGAACTGGTGGAAGACCGGGGTGTGCGTGGCATCCAGCTCGTCGGTGCGGTAGACCCGTCCCGGGCACAGCACGTAGATCGGCAGCTCGCGCTCGAGCATCGAACGCACCTGGACCGGTGAGGTGTGGGTGCGCAGCAGGAGGTGCGAATCGGCGGGCTCGATGAAGAAGGTGTCCTGCATTTCGCGGGCCGGGTGGTCCGGGGCGAAGTTCAGCGCGTCGAAGTTGAACCACTCGGATTCGATCTCCGGGCCCTCGGCGATTTCCCAGCCCATGCCCACGAAGATGTCGGACACGCGGTCCTGCAGCGTGGAGAGCGGGTGGCGGGCACCTGCACGGCGGCGGCGCGGGGCAGCGGTGACGTCAACCGTCTCCTCGACGAGGATGCGGGCGGCGTCCTCGGCTTCCAGCACGGCGGTGCGTCCGGCCAGGGCCTTGTTGACGCGGCCGCGGGAAGCGCCCAGGAGCTTGCCGGCGACGGCCTTTTCGCTCTTGTCGAGGCGGCCGATTTCCCGGTTGGCCAAGGACAGCGGGGACTTCTCCCCGGTGTGTGCCAGGCGTGCCGCCTTCAGCTCGTCCAGGTTCTTCGCGGCGGCAAAGGCGGCCAGCGCGGCTTGCACAGCAATGTCGATGCCGGCCTCGTCGGTGGGATGCGGGACAACCGGCGCGTGGCTGTCAATGACATCCACTTCCGGGCTCGTGGGTTCAGACATGGGGTTCTACGGCCCTTTTCACTGTTGATGGTGTCTCTGGTTCTGCATCCCATTCTAGGTGCTAGCCCCGATGGGTCTGGAATCGCAACTCGATCCCCCCTTCCGGGCGCGCGGTTGTGGACATCCAAGGGAAGGTTGGGCAATAGTTAGTCCCATGTCCCGAGTAATTCGATCCCTTGCCCTGCCTGCCGCCGCCCTGCTGATGATCGGCTCCCTCGGGGCCTGCTCCGCGCCACCCGCGCCCAATGCCACCGCCGAACTCCTGGCCGGTTCGCTGGCGGGCCTGGACCTCGCCTCCGTCCCGCTGGCGGGCACCGACGCCGCCACCGCGAGCGCCGAACTGGCGGAGTCGCTCAAGCCGCTGGAATCGATCCCCCGCACAGTCACCCTGGCCTCTGTCACCGAGGACGAGGGATCTGATGCACCCAAGACCGCCACGGCCGTGTACAACACCGTGTGGGACGTCGATGCCTCCGACACCGACTGGACCTACCAGACGCAGGCAACGCTGGAACTCGATGACGAAACCAAGACCTGGGGGGTGCGCTACTCCCCCTCGATTGCCGTGCCCGGGCTGGAATCCGGTCAGTACGTCGCCAAGCGCAACTCCCCGGCCAAGCGCGGGGAGATCCTGGGCAACAACGCCCAAACCCTGGTGACGGACCGCCCGGTGCTCCGCATCGGGATCAACAAGGAAGCAATCGGGGAGACGGACTGGGAGGACTCGGCCACCAAGCTCGCCAAGGTATTGGACATCGATGCCGAACCGTATGCCAAGAGGGTTGCCGCTTCCGGCCCGCGGGCGTTCGTCCAGGCCATCACCCTGCGCGACGATGCCGACCGCACCGTCACCGATAAGCAATTGAAGGCGATCCCCGGCGTGCTGGCGCAGCCCGATACCCAGCCGCTGGCCCCGAGCCGGAGTTTTGCCCGGTCCATCCTCGGGTCGGTGGGCGAAGCCACGGCGGAAATCGTCGCAGATTCCAAGGGCAGCGTTGCCTCCGGGGACCGGGTCGGGCTGTCGGGCCTGCAAAAGGCCTACCAGGACGAGTTGGCGGGCACCCGGGGCTACAGCATCAACATCTACAACCAGGACAAGGCCGAGGTCTCAACCCTGGTGACGCGGGAAGCGGTGGACGGCAAGGATCTGAAAACCACGCTGGACCGGAACCTGCAGGAACTTGCCGAGTCGCTGATCGCCGACTCGGACAGCGACGCCGCGCTGGTCGCGGTGCGTCCCTCCGACGGGGCCATCCTTGCCGCCGCCGCCGGGCCCACCGACAACGCGCAGAACACCGCGTTGCTGGGCAAGTACGCCCCGGGCTCCACCTTCAAGGTCATCACAGCACTGGCCATGCTCCGCTCCGGGGACACACCGAAGACAATGCTGGATTGCCCGGCGACCATGAGCGTGGACGGCAAGGCGTTCAAGAACTACGACGGCTACCCCTCCAGTGCGCTGGGAAGCATCCCGCTCTCCGAGGCAGTGGCGCAATCGTGCAACACCGTCTTCCTGGAGGGCGCCTCCAAGGTCAAGGCACCTGCCCTCGCCAACGCTGCGGCCTCCCTGGGCCTGAACTTGAGCCCCGCCACGGGCGCGGCATCCTTCCTGGGGTCGGTGCCGGAGGACTCCACGGGCACCGAGCTGGCGGCCAACGGCATCGGCCAGGGAGTGGTCCAGGCCTCGGCGCTGGGCATGGCCACGGTGGCAGCCTCGGTCCAAAACGGCGCCACCGTCAGCCCCCACCTGGTGACGGACCCCAAGCCGGATGCCGCCGCCAAGCCCAAGAATCCGTTGACGGCTGCCGAGGCCAAGGCGCTTTCGGGCATGATGGCCCAGGTCGTCGACCACGGCACGCTGAAGGACCTCAAGTCCGTCCCCGGCCCCGCGATCATCGGCAAGAGCGGGACGGCGGAATACGATGCCGAACGCAATGCCCACGCATGGTCCATCGCCGCGCAGGGTGATCTCGCGGTGGCGGTGTTTGTGGGCGACGGCAGCGGCGGGGCGCAGACGGCCGGCCCGATCCTTGCCGAATTCCTGACCGACGCCCAATAGGCGCCGCTCCGCCGCACACCCCCGGCATGCCAAAGGGACCGACAAGCCCGGTTTTCCGGATTGTCGGTCCCTTTTTTGGCGTTCAGCGGCCGAACCCGGAAGTTCGGCGTTGCGCGGTGTTAGGCGTGCACGTCTTCGGTGCGCTCGGGGCGGCGCATCGTGCCGACGGCAACGACGGCGCCCAGCAAGGCCAGGACCCCGAAACCGAGGGACAGGTAGATCGGAGTGTTGTCCTTGGGCTTGGCCACGGCGGTCATCTCGCCGGTGGCTTCGCGCATGTCGAAGCTCACGGTGTTGCCCTCGATGTGTGCCCCGGCGCTGGCCGAGGTGACCTCGCCCGGGAAGGTGACGGTCATCGTGGACTCGCTCAGGCTCGAGGTGTCGGTCCCGGCAAGTCCCCGGGCGGAGAAGTGGTACAGGTCGTCGCGGTATTCGATATTGACCTTCGGGCCAAGCCTGCCGGAAAGGTCGCCCAACTTGGTCAGCGATTGGTTCTCGATGCTAAAGACGTAGCCCTTGAAGTTTTCCTCGTCGTACGGCGCCTTCTGTGCCTCCGCGGGGATGCCCAGGAAGAATTCCTCCTCGGTGGTACCCATCTGGGTCATGAGCTCCTCGACCGAGATGTCGCCGGCAACGCGCTTGTCGAATGCCACCACCATGTCGAGGCTAGCCTCTTCCGGACTCGAGACGACCAGATCCACATCCATCTTTATGCACCCGGTCAGGCTCAACATCAGCGCCACCATGATTCCAATGACGGATACGATCTTCTTCATGTATTCTCCTCCACGTTCGGGGCATTGATCTGCAACGATGCTCCCGGTTCAATAGTCAACACTAATGGTTGGATTGCCTTGGCCGAGAATTGCCTCATGGGCTCCCCACCCGCCTTTGCGTAGGCTCCGGGATTACACTGGGGAACCATGGACACCTGGGAGCGCACACGCGAGGTCGCCAACTGGCTGAACCTGAGCACGATCAGCGGCCTGCTGCTGGCCGCCGTCACCGGATGCAACATCGAAGGCGGTGCGCGGGGAATCCTCTATGCGCGCAACTACACTCCGGTGCTTCCCAAGGCGGGAGCCTTCACCGTGGGCAACGTGGTTTTTTTCCGCCCTTCCCTGGGCACGCCGGCCCAGCGCCCCGCGCTGCTGTCCCACGAGGAAACACATGCCACCCAATACGCCTTGTGCCTGGGACTCCCCTTCATCCCCCTGTACTTTGCGGCGGCCGGCTATTCCTGGCTGCGCACCTCGGATCCGGCATCGCGGAACATCTTTGAACGCGCCGCCGATCTGCAGGCCGGCGGCTACCGTGAACGGCCGGTACGCAAGCTGCTCCCCGTGGTGGCAGCCGGCCTGCGACGGGGTCTTCGCCTCGCAACGGCAACCGCACGCACAACCAAGGGCACTCCGGCATGAAGCGCACACCGGCCATCACGGTGCGCGGGACAGCCTCCGCGACTGCAGTACCCGACGTCATGGGCATCTCTTTCACCGTCCAGGTTCACCATGCGCAAGCTGCGGAGGCCTTCGGGCTTGCCTCGGAGCGTGCCAGGGAAGTCATCGAGGCGGTGTTGGTTGCCGCCCCGGGAGCAAACCTGGCAACCACGGGAATCGCACTGGCCGCCCGCAACGCCTGGCGCAACGAGGAATCCGTGCTGGATGGCTACGATGCCGAAACCAACATCGAGGCCTCCGACCTGACGACGGACAACGTGACCTGGGTGTTGGCGGCCGCCGTGGCCGCCGGCGGGGACGCGTTGCGGATCCACTCGATGAATGCCGAGGTTTCCGACGCCGCCGACGCCCTGCGGAACGCCCGGGAATCGGCTTTCGCCCATGCACGTTCCAAGGCAGAGCATCTGGCCTCGCTCGCCGGAGCACGGCTCGGGCCCGTGCTACTGGTCCGCGAGGTCGCCGGCGAACCAGTGCTGCCGCTGCAACGCACCAAGTCCACCCAATTTGCGGCGCAGTCCATGCCGGTGGTTGCCGGCCGGCGGCAGCTGTCGGTGACGCTCGAGGTCCGCTGGGAACTCAGCGCCGATGACCCATCGCCGGAGGCGGGTGCCTAATACTCCGTGCCGGCGCCAAGCCTTGGTTCGGTGGCACCGGCCAAGGCCAGCTGTGCCACACATGCCACAGCCCGGGCATGGATCGCGATCCGGGGGGCGGCGGGATCCATCCAGGGAACATGGATGAACCCTGCGCGGAGCCCCGGCGCCCTTCCGGCGTGGTGCATCAGGGAATAGAACACCTGGTTGCAGACAAAGGTCCCGGCGGAATAGGAGATCTCGGCCTCGACGTCGCCGAGTTCGGCGGACGGGTCCCGCAGTGCCTGCAGGGCGGCTTTCAGCGGAAGGCCCGAGAAGTACGCGGCCGGTCCTCCCGCCAATACCGGCAGGTCGATGGGTTGGTCCCCGGCGTTGTCTGCGATCCGGGCGTCCAGGTGGTTGATGGCGACCTTTTCCAGCCCCAGTGCTCCGCGGCCCTCGGCCAGCCCGAGGCTGATCACCACGCGCGGCTGCCAGGTGGCCAACAGCTCTTCGAGCACCGCCGGGGCCGTGGCAAACACGCAGGGCAGTTCCGCGACCCGGGTCGCAATCCCCTGCTGCTCCAAGATGCTTGCGGCTTGGCGTGCGATGGACATCGAGGGGTTTGAGTCCCTGCCGCCGAAGGGTTCAAAACCGGTGAACAGGATCACCGGGTGGCACCTGCCAGGGTGTCGGCTAGCACCGCGCGGACGATGGGAAGGTCTGCAGGTATCCATTCCAAGGCCTCGAGTGCCTCGTGTTCCAAAGCGACCCAAGCCAGCTGGTCGTGGTCCTCGAGCGTGTCCGGGGTTCCGGCGGTGACCTCGGCAAACCACACGCGCATCGCTGCACGTTCGTTGAGCACCCATCCCTCGGGGACAGGACCGAAGACCTCGCTGCCCAGGGCAACTTCGATGCCGAGCTCCTCGGCCAGTTCGCGTTTCACGCCGTCTTCACAGGTCTCATCGGGTTCGAGCTTGCCTCCGGGAAATTCCCACATTCCCGCCAGCTCCGGCGGCGCGGTGCGTCGCGCGGCCAGCAGCCGGCTCGGGGACACGAGCGAGTCCAGGATCGCGGCGGCGACTATCTGTTTGTAGGCCATGGTCTTTGTCCTTTGTTGGGAAGCGTCGCGGAAGCCCCGAGGATATCGGGTTCGATGTAGATCACGCACGTGAGCGGAACGGCGGCTCGGATGCGTGTTTCGGCGTCGTCGATGGCGGAATCAACCGGCTTTTCGCCGTCGCGCAGTTGCGCGGCCGGCGACCTAGCCGCGTCGTTGCGCCCGTGCCGAGGCATAGAGGCACATCGTCGCAGCGGTTCCCACGTTGAGCGATTCGGCGATCCCGTACAGCGGCACAGCCACGCGGTGGTCGGCACCTGCAAGTTCGGCTTCGTCCAGGCCCTGGCCCTCGTTTCCGAAAAGCCACACCGTCTGGTCTTCCAGCGCCGGTTCCCCTTCGGGCGCTGCTGCCCCGGCCCCGGCGCGCCGTGCGGCGCTGGCATCCTGGAGCGCATCCAAATCAGCGGCAGCGTAGCCGTCGGCTGCAAGAACGGTGCTGCCCTGGCCCTTGAACGCGGCAAGGACTTCACCCAAATCGACATTGGTGACGATAGGCAGGTGGAAGACGGAACCGACGGTGGAACGCACGGCCTTGGGGTTGTAGATGTCTACGCTTCCCGAGGTCAGCACCACTGCGTCGGCGCCCGCTGCGTCCGCTGCCCTGATGATCGTGCCGGCGTTGCCCGGATCCTGCACGCGGCACAATACGGCCACGAGGCGGGGCTTGCCGGCAGCCACCTCCTGCAGGTTGGTTTCGGGGATGATGCACACGGCCACGATCCCCTGTGGTGTCACGGTGTCGGCCATCGCCGCCAAGACTTCCTGGCTGACCAGTCGCGTATGGATGCCGTCGGCCTTGTTGGCCATGACCTCGAGTTCCGGATAACGGTCCAGGCAGTCTTCGGTGGCATAGACGGCCCGAACCACGGGGGCCCGGCCCTGTTCGGCATTTTCAAGGTGAAGGCGCAAGGCCTCGCGGACGGCCTGTGGGCCTTCGGTCAGGAACTCGCCGCTGCGGGCGCGTCCCGTGCGGGTGGCCAGTCGGGCCACTTCGCGAACCTTTTCGGCACGAACATTGGTCATGGTCACTTCGTTGTCTCCGGCAAGATTCATGGGAATGACTTTACCGGGGATACGCCAAAGGGACGGAATCGCAAACGATTCCGTCCCTTTGGACTAGAGCTTTATGAGCTCAAGGACTAGGCGTCCTTGATCTGCTGGCGGGATTCTCCGCCTGCAGGCTCGAAGCCGGCTGCCTTGGCAGACTCAATGCTGTTGAACCAGTATTCGGCAACAGTCTGGTCGTACCAGGTCGAACCCGGGACGTGGTACTTGTTGGAACCGGCGTTGCCCTTGATGATGAATCCGGCCGGAGCCTCTTCACCCTCGACACCCTTGACTGCACCGGCGGCCTCGGCCTTTTCGGCCGGGGTACCCTCTGCTGCCGGGGCTGCAACGGCAGCCTTCTTGGCCGGAGCCTTCTTGGCCGGTGCAACCGGAGCTGCGGCGGCGGCCTTGGGGGCGTTGACATCGGCCGGGAGGGCCTGCTTGGCAACTGCAACCAGTACGGCGAAAGCCTTGGCATCCGAAACGGCCAGCTCGGCCAGCATGCGGCGGTCAACCTCGACCGACGCAGCCTTCAGGCCCTGGATCAGGCGGTTGTACGTCAGGTCGTTGGCGCGGGATGCAGCGTTGATGCGCTGGATCCAGAGGCGACGGAAGTCACCCTTGCGCTTGCGGCGGTCGCCGTAGCTGTAAACGAACGAGTGGAGCAGCTGCTCCTTGGCCTTGCGGTACAAGCGCGAACGCTGACCGCGGTAGCCCTTGGCGCGTTCAAGAATGACGCGACGCTTCTTATGGGCGTTTACTGCCCGCTTCACACGTGCCACGTGTGTACTCCTTTGTTTCTGTTCCGCCTGGCCTCAAATATTGGGCCGGCAAAAAATCTTTATGTGGTCGGGAATCCAGGACAGGATTCCCAAGACGGACTGGTGTTAGAGACCGAGCATCCGCTTGATGGTCTTGACGTCCGCCTTGGCGACCAACTGGTCAGATGCCAGGCGACGGGTGATGCGGGAGGACTTGTGCTCCAGGTAGTGGCGGCGGTTGGCCTGCTGGCGCACGAGCTTGCCGCTACCGGTGAGCTTGAAGCGCTTCTTGGCGCCACTGTGGGTCTTGAACTTCGGCATATCCGCCGTTCTCCTTACTTGCTCCCGGGATCCTTTCGGACCGGGGGATCGTGCGGACTCCCGCGTTTGGGGGAATCCGTGGTTCTGGTGTTGCTCTTGCGAGCTGCCCTGCTCGGGGCGACCTTACTTGGTCGTCCCGGGCTTGGGCGCGCGGGTTGCGGGCTTCGGACCCGGCTTGCCCGCAGGCTTTGGTGGCATGGCCATCGGCTTGGGAACGGCCATTGGCTTCGGTGCCGCTGCCGGCTTGGCTGCGACGGCTGGCTTGGGGGCCGCTGCCGCTGCCGGCCTGCTGGCCGCCGGACGTGCTGCTGCCGGTGCCTTTGAGGCTGCCGGACGGCTTGAAGCCTCGCGGGCGGGTGCCGACCTGACAGGGGCCTTGGCCGCTGCTGGGGCTGTCCTGACCGGGGCGACCTTTGGTGCCGCGGCTGCTGCGGCCTCTTCAGCCGCTGCCTCCGCACGTACCTTGGCAAGCTTTTCCATGATGTCCGACTCGATGACATCGGCAACGGAGCCGCCGATGTCGCCCTGAGGCTCCGAGGTGTCCATCTTGGCCTTCGGGTTAGCTGCCTTGGCCTTGTCGGCATCGCGCTGTTCCAAGCGACGGGCTTCGGCCTTGGCCTCTGCCTTGTTCTTGAGAGGCCCGACAACCATGACCATGTTTCGGCCATCGATACGTGGCGTCGACTCAACCAAGCCAACCTCGGCAACTGCCTCGGCAAACTTGTTCAGCAGACGAATGCCCATTTCCGGACGCTGCTGTTCGCGGCCACGGAACTGGATCATGGCCTTGACCTTGTCACCGGCTCCCAGGAAGCGAAGTGCGTGTCCGACCTTGGTTTCGTAGTCGTGCGTGTCGATCTTCAGACGGAAACGAATTTCCTTCAGCACGGTGTTCGTCTGGTTCTTGCGCGTTTCACGTGCCTTGACTGCAGCCTCGTACTTGTACTTTCCGAAGTCCATCAACTTGCACACGGGAGGCTTGGCGGTGGGCGCCACCTCCACGAGATCAAGGTCGGACTCGACGGCAAGACGAAGTGCATCCTCAATACGGACAATGCCAACCTGTTCACCGGCAGGGCCGACAAGCCGCACCTCTGGGACGCGGATTCGATCATTAATGCGTGGATCGCTAATGTGTTGCTCCTGAGTAGTTCGAAGTTCGAGGCCACCGCAGCAAAAGGAAAGGCCCTCGGCTGCATGTGCAGGCGAAGGCCCCAGATTCGATCGATGAAAATTCATCCAGCCAACGAACCCCGCGGGGTCATCGGCACCGAACTTACCCGGCCGCCTGATTCGGCTGCTGCGGGTGGGAGTGGCCTCCACTTGCGTACTGGTTCCATGGCTCCTTGGTCACATCCACCCGGTGGGCGGCGCATCCAAGTACACGGATTCAGTCGGTCTATGGAAAGCTTAGCAGTATGAGCACCCCTGAAACCAATCCGGACTCCAACAACGCCACCAACGAGATCCGCGACATCGCCGAGGTGGCAGCCGTTGAAATCATCACCACCGCCGCCGTCCACCTCATGAGCGCCGCCGCAGTCAAATGCGGACTGGCCGAGGGCAACGACGCCGAAGAGCTGAAGGACCTTGACGAGGCCCGCAAGCTCATCACCGCCCTTGCAGGTTTGGTCGTCTCCGCATCCCCGGAAATCGGCTCCCAGCACGCCGGTCCGTTGCGCGACGGCCTGCGTTCGCTGCAGCTTGCCTTCCGCGAAGCCTCGACCTTCCCGGACGAGCCGGGCAAGGGCCCGGGCGAAAAGCTCACCGGCCCGGTGAACTAACACCCGCGTAACACTGCAAGATTTTGGCGGCTTGCGGTCGAGAGGTTGATCACAGGGCGGTTCCGGGCAGCCGGCACCGACTTGTTCCTCTTGGCCGCAGTGCCGAAAAATGCCCCGCTTCACGGCGGGGCATTTTTTGTCCCCCGGCTTACGCGTCCTGGATGAGTGTGCGTGCCCGGGTCGTGGCCCGGCGCCGGCGCACCTGCTGTGCCACCAACGCCACTGCGCACACCACGGCGGCAATGGCACCGACCACGATGAATCCCGCGTTTGCACCGAACGAGTCCACGGTGGCACCGGTGATCGGCGAACCCAGTGCCGTGCCGGTGGTCAATGCCGAGCCGTACCAGCCCATGGCCTCCCCGCGCCGCTTTTCCGCCACCAGGTCGGTCAACCATTCCGAGGCCGCCGAGAGCACCGGCGCGCACAGCATGCCGGGCAGGATCGAGAGCAGGGCGAGCGACCAGGTGCCGGTGGCGAACGCCATCGGGACGGTGAGCACCGCCATGGCCAGCAACAGCACAATCGGCGAGATGCGCCGGTTCTGGCTGCCGTAGATGAGCCCGCCCACCAGCGAGGCGCCGCACCAGAACAGGAAGACGATTCCCAGCTGGCCTTCGCTGTGCTGCGCGTCGAGCAGCGAAATGATGCCGACCTCGGTGCCCGAGAGCAGCAGCCCCGCGCCGGAGGCTGCAATGAACACCGCGATCACCGAGGCGCTGACCCAGCCGAACTTGTGACGGAAGCCGCGTCCGCGGGCGGAGATGCGCGCCCGCGTCGACTTGGCCCCGGCCAGGATCAACTCGCCCTCGACCTCTGCCAGGCCGCCGGGTCCGGCGGCGATCAGCGAGGCCTCCGCCCCGAGGCGTTCCTCGTGCGGGTTGGCCTGGGTGGCCACGGCTCCGGGCTGGCCGGACCTGGTGGGCGGATTCAGGATCATCAGCGCCACGCCGCTGAGCGATGCCGCGGCGGCGATCCCGATCATCCCGACGGTGGTGTCCAGTGATGTGGCCACGATCCCCGCTGTCGCCGGTCCGACGATGAAAACCAGTTCGGTGCCCATCGCATCCAGGGCGAAGGCCGAACGCCGGGTCTCCCCCGTGGTCATCACGCCCAGGGCGGTGCGGACCACGGAGAAGACCGGCAGGGAAAAGAGCCCGCCGGCGAACACCAGCGGAAGCACCCAGGTGAAGGAGACCTGGGGCACGATGCTCCACACCACGGCTTCGGCGATGATGGAGGGAATCAGCGCCCGACGCAGCCCGTACATGTCCACCACGTGCCCGCGCCAAGGCGCACCCAGGGCGATGCCAATGGTCATCAGCCCGACCACGAGACCGGCCGGGCCCCAGTCAAGTCCCAGTTCGTTGACCAGGTGCAGCAACAGGAGCAGGCCGACCGTGGCGTGCGGAAGCCGGGCCACCATGCCGATCAGCAGCAGCGGAGCCACACCCGGTTGCCGCAGCAGCTGGCCGTAGCGACCGAATTTCATGCCGGCGTGCCGGGATCCGAGGTTGGTCCTGCCTTCAGGGCCACCTCGAGCGAGTCGACGTTGTGGGCAAAGTCCGAGTTGGCCGACAACCGCGCGTGGATACGCGAGACGCACTCGCGGGCCCCTGCCTCGTCGATACCCGGGCGGAAGGTGAATTCAAGGCGCAGTTCCGGTCCGGAACCCCCACCGGGCACGGACGTGCCGGCCGAGGTGCGCGACCCCACCCCGTGTCCCGGTGCCATGTGGATCGCGGCGAGCGCCGCTTCGCTCGCGGCCTGTTCGGCAACCACGGCTGCCAGCTCCTCGCTGAGGTAGCTGGGGGTCCAGTCCTCTTGCCGGGCAAGCGCCCACATGCCCGGACGGCGCAGCACGAAGGTGAAGTCGGCGCCGGGGTCCAGGACCAGCATTTGGGCTTCCTCGCTCACGGCCGAAAGTGCAGCCCGCGGGGCGTAGACGGCCACGGGGCGCGCCTCGGCATGCCAGGCCTGGAGGTTCTCGACACTGCTGAACACCGGCAGGGCCTTCCGGCCGTCGGGAGCCGAGAGGGTGACCAGAGCCATGTCGGCTTCCTTGTCCGCGGCAAAGCCGTGTTCCCCCATGCCGCCTTCGGCCAGCTGGGCCACGACGGCAATGTAGACGCGGGCCCCTGCAAGGGCGGCATGGACCTGTTGTTCGGTGCCGGTTCCGGCGATGAGGCCCTCGAGTGCCGCCTTGAGTTGCGCGTCGATCAGGCCGTTGTCGTTGTCGAAGTTGTGCAGCGGGTTTCCCTCGCCGCCGAGGTCCCGGCCTTCCCAGCTTTGCCCCGCGGAATCTCCGGGCCCGCCGGCGCGCGCCAGGGCGGCGGCGATATGTCCGGGCAGGTGGCGCTCTGCGCCTTGTCCGGTGGGGGAAGAAGGAGAATTCGTGCTCATATGCACATGCTATCTTGCGCCCGCATCAGGGGTGGATCGCGGGATTCGGTGCCTGTGGCCCGGGCGCCCATGTACAGGGCCGATTCGTTGGGTGCCGGCGCCCCGGCGGTGTGGTGAAGCTCGCTCGGAGACACAGATGGGGGCAGTGCCGCAACGCGGCACTGCCCCCATCCGATCGATGCCTACCTGTTGCCGCCCGAAAGCGGCGGCCGCTGGATGCTAGCGGCGGCCTGCCACGTCCAGTGCTTCGGCCATGGTGAACTTGCCGGCGTAAAGCGCCTTGCCCACGATCGCGCCTTCAACGCCGTTGGGGACCAGTTCGCGCAAAACGCGCAGGTCCTCAAGGCTGGAGATGCCGCCGGAGGCGATGACCGGCTTGGCGGTGCGCTTGCACATTTCGGCGAGCAGTTCGACGTTGGGTCCGCGCAGCGTTCCGTCCTTGGTCACGTCGGTGACCACGTAGCGGGCGCATCCGGCGTCTTCCAGGCGGGCCAGGACCTCCCAGATGTCCCCGCCCTCCTTGGTCCAGCCGCGGCCGGACAGCGTGGTTCCGCGCACGTCCAGGCCCACGGCGATCTTGTCGCCGTGGCGGGCGATGGCCCGTGCGGTCCACTCCGGGTCTTCCAGGGCGGCGGTGCCCAGATTGACTCGGGTGGCGCCGAATTCCAGGGCGCGGTCGAGGGACTCGTCGTCGCGGATGCCGCCGGAGAGCTCGACCTTGATGGTCAGTTCCTTGGCAATGCGGCCCAGGATCTCGGTGTTGTGGCCGCGGCCGAAGGCAGCGTCCAGGTCCACCAGGTGCACCCATTCGGCCCCTGCGTTCTGCCACGCAAGTGCTGCCTCAAGCGGGTCGCCGTATCCGGTTTCGGATCCGGCCTCGCCCTGGACCAGGCGCACGGCCTGGCCGTCGGCCACGTCCACGGCGGGCAGCAATTCCAGGATGTTGTTTTGGTTCTCGGTCATGATCATTCCTTGGTTTTTCCGGGCCGGCGCATTGGGGCCGGGTGATGCGAGGCGGGGCCGGCAACGATCGTGCCGACCGGTGGGGGTGCCGGTTAAAGCGTCAGGGCGTAGGCGGCGAAGAGCGCCATCCCGGCCAGCACCCAGGCGGCGATGATCCAGGAGATATGGGCGCGTTGCTGGCGCAGCGAGAGCGCTCCGCCGGCCAGCAGGCCGGCGACTGCCATGAGGATGATGGACCACATGGCCTAGAGGGTCCCCAACCAGTTGCGCAGCAATTTGGCCCCGGCCTCGCCGGACTTCTCCGGGTGGAATTGCAGGGCGCACAGGGGCCCGTTCTCGATCCCGGCAATGAAGGGAACGCCGTGTTCGGCCCAGGTGACTTGCGGCGGGACCATCTTGGGCTGGGCGACGTCGAAGTTCCATTCCTGCACCGCGTAGGAGTGCACGAAGTAGAAGCGCTCGTCCTCGATACCGGCAAAGAGCTTGCTTCCGGCCGGCGGGGTAACGGTGTTCCATCCCATGTGCGGAACGACCGGGGCCTTGAGCAGCTCCACGGTGCCGGGCCATTCGGCCAGTCCCGGGGTGCGGATCCCGTGTTCCACGCCCTCGTCGAAGAAGACCTGGTGTCCGACACAGACGCCGAGCACCGGGCGACCGCCGGCGATGCGGCGTCCGATCCAGCGGATGGCACCGACATCCTTCAGTGCCTGCATGACGGCGGCAAAGGCACCGACGCCGGGAACGAAGAGCCCGTCGCATTCCAGGATATCCTCGGGCTTGGCCGAGAGCTTGACCTCGGCGCCGGCTGCCTCAAGGGCCCTGACGGCCGAGCGGACGTTGCCGGAACCGTAGTCAAGGACGGTGACTGTCTTGGCCGCCATCTACAGCGCACCCTTCGTGGACGGGATGGCGTCGCCGATGCGGGCATCGGGTTGCACGGCTTCGCGCAGGGCGCGGGCAAATGCCTTGAACTGGGCCTCGACGATGTGGTGCGGGTCGCGTCCGGAAAGCACCTCGATGTGGGCGCAGATCTGGGCGTGGAAGGTCAGCGCCTCGAAGACGTGCCGGGTCATCGACCCGGTGAAGTGGCCGCCGATCAGGTGGTATTCCTGGCCTGCGGGCTCGCCGCCGTGGACCAGGTAGGGGCGCCCGGAGATGTCGACAACGGCGCGTGCCAGTGCCTCGTCCAGCGGGGCATAGGCGGTGCCGAAGCGGGTGATGCCCGCCTTGTTTCCCAGGGCGGTGCGCAGCACCTCGCCAATGGTGATGGCGGTGTCTTCGACGGTGTGGTGCACGTCGATGTGGATGTCTCCGGTGGCGCGCACCGTCAGGTCGATCAGCGAATGCTTCGAAAGCGCGGTCAGCATGTGGTCGTAGAACGGGACGCCGGTGCTGATTTCCGAGCGGCCGGTGCCGTCCAGATCAAGTTCGACAAAGACGGAGGACTCGCTGGTGATGCGTTCGAGGCGAGCGCGACGACCCGTGAGTTTTTCGGCAGACATGCACATTCCTTTAGATCAGGCGTTGAGACGAGGATGTGGTGCGGCGGCTGGCTGGTGCGCGACCGGGCATTTCGTGAAATTCGCCCGCCGCGTCCAGCGCCACCCCACCAAGTTTAGCGTTAGTGCGTGTGAGGACCCTGATCGAGCAGTTCCTCGAGACGGACAAGGAATGCGGTGGTTTCGTCCTCGGTGCCCGCGGTGACCCGAAGGTGGCCGGGAATCCCGACATCCCTGATGATCACGCCGGCCTCCAGCAGGCCCTCCCAGATGGCCTTGGTGTCCTTGACTCCCCCGAAGAACACGAAGTTTGAATCGCTGGAGGCAGGGCGCAGCCCCATGCGCGTGAGCTCGTTGACGATCCGGTCCCGCTGGACCTTGATGGCCTCGACGTTGGCCAGCAGGATGTCTGAGTGCTTCAGCGCCGCATTCGCGGTCGCCTGGGTGACTGCCGAAAGGTGGTACGGCAGGCGCACCAGGCGGATCGCGTCGGTGACCTCCGGGGCCGCGGCAAGGTAGCCGAGGCGTGCTCCGGCCAGGGCGAAGGCCTTGGACATGGTGCGCGAGACAATGAGCCGCTCGCGACCGGGCAGCAGGGACAACGCCGAAGGCGTCCCGGTGTGGGCAAACTCCGCGTAGGCCTCGTCAACGATCACGATGGCGTTGCTGGCCCGGCCGGCTTCGTAGACGGCTTCGACGACGTCGAGTCCCAACGCGGTACCGGTGGGATTGTTGGGCGAACACAGGATGACGATGTTCGGCGCGGCCTCACGAACCTGTGCCGCCGCATCCTCCGCCGAAAGTCCATAGTCCTCGGAACGGATTCCCGCAACGTAGGTGGTGTCGGTCCCGGCTGCCAGCAGCGGATACATGGAGTAGGTGGGAGGGAAACTCAGGACGGTGCGGCCCGGCCCGCCAAAGGCCTGCAGGATTTGCTGGAGCACTTCGTTGGATCCGTTGGCTGCCCAGATGTTGTCCGCTTCGAGCCCGTGGCCCAGGAACGCGGCAAGACGTTCACGCAATTCGGTGAATTCACGGTCGGGATAACGGTTCAATCCCACGGCGGCCGCGGAGACTTCTTCGACGATGGCGCGATGCACTTCCGCGGGTAGCGGGTGGGTGTTTTCGTTGACGTTCAACTGAATCGGTACGTCAATTTGGGGAGCACCGTAGGGTTCGAGACCTTGAAGATTTTCTCGCAGGGGCAGATTTGCCAGGCGATTTAGCCGTTCATTCACGGGCCAAGTCTACGGCGGTGGCAGGTGGGGCCAAGAATCTTCGCCGGCGCGGAGGGTAATAATCGGTTCGCAATGCCTTGTATCGGCGCCCATGGGAGCGCCGGTGCGGGGGCTAGCTTCCGGTGGGAACGAAGAGTTCGGCACCGGGGTGCAGCACCGAGCTGTTGAGGTTGTTGAGGTCGCCGATCTGTTGAACCGCATCGCGGGGTTCGAGCTGCGGAGCGAACTCGCGGGCAATCCCCCACAGCGTGTCGCCTTCGATGACGGTGACGCTGACCGCGTCAACGCCCAGGGGCACTTCCGCCGATGCGTTGGCCGGGGAAAGGAACAGGCCCAGGAGCATCAGTGCTGCGGCACTCACCACGAAGATGGGCAGTCCGATCAGCACGAACTTTCCGCGACGGGTGAGCCGCAGGGGTGCCAGCGTTGGCTGGGATTCGGGCAGGTAGTCGTTGGATGGTACAAGGTGGAGCGGGGCCGAGAAAGCAGTGTTTGCCACGTCTTTGCCTTTCCTCTGAATTCACTTGGCCGGCCGGGACCCTGGGGCGCCTAGTCGAACACGTGACGATTATTCGAACGCATCTTTCGAACATGTGTTCGTAGTGCGTATCTTATTTCTAGCACTTTTCGACGACACGTGTCCAGATCTGTTCGAACAAATCTTTGAAAGCAGTGACTTTGTCTACTAGGATGTTGGTTGTGAAGCGATGTATTTACTACATCAACCCACACCGACAATTTGCGGCACGCGCGGGCAACCGGCGACGATCGGGATGAGGCATTGACAATGACGACCGAACAACGAACCCCTCGACGCGACGCGAAGAGCCTGACCATTCGCCAGAAGAAGGTCCTGGAGACCATCCAGCGCTCCGTGAGCAGCAACGGCTACCCGCCGTCGATGCGTGAAATCGGGGACGCCGTGGGACTTGCCAGCCTATCGAGCGTGACCCACCAGCTCAGCCAACTCGAGAAACTTGGCTACATCAGGCGCGATCCGCGCCGCCCGCGGGCCATGGAGATCCTGCTGCCGTTGCAGCTCAAGAGCGAGGCAAAGCTCGAGGTGGTGGAGGGCCAGTCGGATCTCAGGGCCGCCAACGGCATGAACGTCTCGGAACTGACAACCTCCGCGGACACCGCCATGGTCCCCCTGGTGGGGCGCATTGCCGCCGGCGGACCGATCCTGGCCGACCAGGCGATCGAGGACGTTTTCGCCTTGCCGCGCCAGCTGGTGGGGCATGGCGAGCTCTTCATGCTCAAGGTCAGCGGCGACTCCATGATCGATGCCGCCATCTGCGACGGCGACTGGGTTGTCGTGAGGCGCCAGCCGACGGCGAACAACGGCGACATCGTCGCCGCGTTGCTCGAGGACGAAGCCACGGTGAAGACCTTCCGCCAGCGCGATGGCCACACCTGGCTTTTGCCGCAGAACTCCCGATACGAACCGATCCTTGGTGACGCCGCAACCGTCATGGGCAAGGTCGTATCGGTCATGCGCTCCGTCTAGGTCCGCAGCCACAACTCATCCCGCAACACAGCGAGGGCCGATCATCGGATCGGCCCTCGCTGTTGTTTGCGCACCCTGCACATCTCCCGCGACCGGGATGCCGACAAGGCAACGTGCTCAGCCCTCGCTGAGCCTTTCGAGCGCGGAAATGACGGTGGCCTTGTTCGGTGTTGCCCACAGCGGTGGCAGGGAAGCCCGCAGGAACGTTCCGTAGCGTTCGGTGGCCAGGCGCGAATCGAGCACCGCGACCACGCCCTTGTCGTTGACCGAGCGGATCAGGCGGCCCGCTCCCTGTGCCAGACGCACCGCTGCATGGCTTGCGGCCACGGCCATGAAACCGTTTCCGCCGTGCTTGGCGACATCGCGGCTGCGTGCCGAGGAGAGCGGATCATCCGGGCGCGGGAACGGGATCTTGTCGATGATGACCAACCGGCAGGCGTTGCCCGGCACATCGACGCCCTGCCACAGCGTCATCGTCCCAAAGAGGCAGGTATCGGGCTCCGCCGAGAACTGGTCGACCAACGCCTTCATGCTGGACTCGCCCTGGCACAGGATGGGGATGTCCAGGCGTGCGCGCAGGATCTCCGCAGCGTCCTCGGCCGCGCGGCGGGAGGTAAACAGTGCCAGCGCCCCGCCGTTGGAGGCCTTGATGAGATCCTCGATCTCTGCAAGCGTCTCCTGGGACATTTGGCGCCCGGGCTTGGGCAGGTGCTTGGCAACGTAGAGGATGCCCTGCTTGGGATAGTCGAAGGGACTGCCGACGTCGACGCCGTTCCAAGTCGGCGCCCCGTCGCCCACGAGCCCCAGGGATCCTGCCACCGGCTCGAACGCTGCACCGATGGCCAGGGTTGCGCTCGTGAGGATGACGGTCCGGCCGTCGAAGAGGCCTTCCCTGAGTTTTCCCGCCACCGAGAGCGGTGCAACCATCAAGGTGGGCTGGCTTGACTCGTCCGGTTGGACATAGCCCTCCCCCGGGCTGAAATGGCCGGGCCGCGAGGCCCAGATCACCTCGCGCTCCTCGGTCATTTCAAGCATCTTGGTGCATTGCTCCACCAGGTACATGACCTGCGAGCGGGCCATCTGGCGTCCTCCGTCGGCCGGTGCGTTGGCCTCGGGCTTGGAGTCGGAGAGCACCACGCGCGCGGCCTCGGCGATCTGGTTGATCGCCGCTTCCTGGTCCTCGTTCAGTCCGCGGGCCATGAGCCCGGTGGGGACGCCCTCCAGGGCACGCTGCAGGGCCTTGGCGCCCTGGTTCAGCGCGTCCACGCTCACCGAGCAGTGCTTGCGGGCAGCCGAAGCGGCGGTCTGGACCATGTTGACCGACAGCGGCCGCGTCACCGAGCTGGTCACGCGGTCCTGCAGTTCGTGGGCCTCGTCAATGATGACGGTGTCGAAGTCCGGCAACACGGCCAGGCCCTCGAAGGCCGAGACGGCCAGCATGGCGTGGTTGGTGATCACCACGTCGGCGTCGGCCGCGCGGGCACGTGCCAGTTCGCTAAAGCATTCGGCGGCCATGGGGCACTTTTGCGCGCCCAGGCAGTCCATCGCGCTGACCGAAACCTGGCGCCAGGCCTTGTCGCTGACTCCCGGGGTCAGGTCGTCGCGGTCACCGCTGTCGGTTCGCTCGGCCCACTGCCGCAGGCGCACCACTTCCTGGCCCAGGGCAGAGCCGGGGCCCTCGGAGGAACCTCCGAGAACGGGGGTGCCGGATTCCATGGAAAACAGGGCGCCCTCGTCGTCGTCCGGGTATCCGCCGCTGAGCTTGTACTGGCACACGTAGTTGGAGCGGCCCTTGACCAAGGCCACTTCCATCTCGCGTGGCAGCTTGTCCTTCAGGGACGTCAACAGGCGCGGCACATCGCGCCCGACGATCTGTGCCTGCAGGGCGAGGGTTGCGGTGGAAATCACCACAGGTTTTTCGGATCCCAGCGCGTGCGCCAGCGCCGGAACCAGATAGGCCATGGACTTGCCGGTTCCGGTTCCCGCCTGCACCAGCAGGTGTTCACCGGTTTCCATGGCGCGCACGACCTGGCGTGTCATCTCGTGCTGGCCCGGACGGCTTTGCCCGCCCATGCTGGACACTGCTTCGTCCAACAGGGCGATGACCTCTGATTCCTCAGCCATGAATACTAAATTGCTCCACTTCTGCGGCCATGCTTTCGCGGACCTTGACCATCATGCGGGTTCCCGTTTCGGTGTGTTCGACGGCCAGGATCTCGGCCTCGGCGCCGTGGAGCTTGTTGACCACGTCGCCTCGATCATAGGGAATCATCAATTCTAGTTGGACATTGGGCCTCGGGATTGCGGCGCTGATCCGGGCCTGCAATTCGTCGATGCCTTCGCCGGTGCGCGCCGAGACGATGACGTGGTTCGGCTCGCGCTGGCGCAGGCGCTCGACCACGAACGGGTCAGCGACATCCGCCTTGTTCAAGACGATGATCTCCGGGATGTTGCGTGCGTCGACGTCGTTGAGCACCTCGCGCACGGCCTGGATCTGGCCTTCCGGGTCCGGGTGCGACGCATCCACAACGTGCAGGATCAAATCGGCGTCGGCCACTTCCTCCAAGGTGGAGCGGAAGGCCTCGATCAGCTGGGTGGGCAACGACTTCACGAAGCCGACGGTGTCAGCGAGTGTATAGGTCAGCCCGTCGCTGGTTTCGGCCTGGCGGACCGTGGGATCCAGCGTTGCGAACAGGGCGTTTTCGACCAGTGCCCCGGCATCCGTGAGCCGGTTGAGCAACGAGGACTTGCCGGCATTGGTGTACCCGGCAATAGCCACCGACGGCACCGCATTGCGCTTGCGGTTCGCGCGCTTGGACTCGCGGGCCGGCAGCATTCCCTTGATCTCCTTGCGGAGCTTTGCCATGCGGTCGCGGATGCGCCGGCGGTCCAGTTCGATCTTGGTTTCACCCGGGCCGCGGGATCCGATGCCGCCGCCTGCAGCACCCACGCGGCCACCGGCCTGGCGGGACATCGAGTCGCCCCAGCCGCGCAGGCGCGGCAGGAGGTATTCGAGCTGGGCGAGTTCGACCTGGGCGCGGCCCTCGTGGCTTTTGGCGTGCTGGGCAAAGATGTCCAGGATCAAGGCGGTGCGGTCAATGACCTTGACCTTGACAACGTCTTCCAGGGCACGGCGCTGCGACGGGGCGAGTTCGGTGTCGATGATGACGGTGTCGGCACCGGTGGCCGCCACGATTTCGCGCAATTCCAAGGCCTTGCCCGATCCCAGGTACGTGCCGGGATCCGGCTTTGCACGGCGCTGCACCATTCCGTCGAGTACTTCCGAACCCGCGGTCTCGGCCAGTGCCGCCAACTCGCGCAGCGAGTTTTCCGCATCCTGGGCGGTCCCCTCGTTCCAAATGCCGGCGAGCACGACGCGCTCGAGGCGCAGCTGGCGGTATTCGACCTCGGTGACGTCCTCGAGTTCGGTTGAAAGGCTGGCGCCGCGCCTCAGGGCTCGGCGTTCGGCCAACTCCTGCTGGTCGCCGTCGGAGGAGGAATGCTCGCCGGTGAACTTGCTCAGGGCCTGGGCCCGTCCGGAAAGCACGCCCTCGTCTTCGGGTGCGCCGAAGTGGCTGCTCTTGCTGGCTGCGGCCTTGTCGCTGGCTAGGATCCGTTCGATGGCGGCTTGGAGCTTGGCCTCGTCCATCTCGTTGTCCTGCGGGCCGGAAGTTTGTGGATTGGTCATGTTCCCCTTAGTTTGCTGTATTCCAGAATAGTGCCCCGCACCCACAGAAGCGGCGTTGTGCGTGGATTGGTTGCTTGGATGTCCGGGTTCGGTGAATGGATGCATGGTTTGCTCCCTGGGCTGGGTGCCGCGCGTGGGTCGGCAAGCGCCGAATTTGGTGTCAGTGTCAGTGGCACGATCGAGTCGGAGTCTCGCTCGTGCTGGGGATGGCGATTGCGTGGGGCCGGCGCCTGCATACGCGGCGGGGGCCATGTCGATCACGAAAAGTGATGCGCCCTCGCGCGAACTTGATCTTGGAAACGATGTGGTTTCGAAAGTTCGCCTCGGCGGAATGACTTTTCGGCGCGACAGCCACTCGCCCGTCAGGGGCCGCCTTCCAGCCAATGAGCCAGCAGCTCTAGTGGGGGAAGGACCCGGGGTCGGTGGTGTGCTTGATGCGTCTTACAGGAAAGTCATAGGGAAAACTCTATCACTTGCCCCGGCTTGGCGCATTGAGGCATCTCACATACTTCCAGCGCCCGAATTCGTGCCTCGGGTTTGGGTTTGCCGCCCCCGGGCGGTTAACCTGCCAAGATGAGCCCGGAACATTATTTCAGCGCCCAGCCTTCCACCCCAGAGAAGCGGCGCCACATCAGCGTCGAGTTGCGCGGCGCCGTGCACAAGGTGCAAACCTCCGGCGGCATCTTCAGCCCGGACAGGATCGACAAGGGAACCGCCATTCTCCTGGACGGCGTTCCCGATCCCTCGGTCAGCGGAAACCTCTTGGACATCGGCTGCGGCTGGGGACCGATTGCGCTCTCGATGGCCATGGCCTCCCCGGAGGCGACGGTGTACGGGGTCGATGTGAATGAGCGAAGCCTCGGCCTGACCCGTGACAATGCTGCGGCCCTGGGATTGAAGAACGTGGTCGTGGCGCTTCCCGAAGCAATCGACCCGGAGCTGACATTCGACACAATATGGTCGAATCCCCCGATCCGGATCGGCAAAGAGGCCCTGCACGAGCTTTTGCTGCTGTGGCTTCCGCGACTGGCTCCGGGCGGGATCGCCTGGCTGGTGGTCCAGAAGAACCTGGGTGCCGATTCCCTACAGAAGTGGCTGGGCACTGTCCTGCCCCAGGACTGGGACATCGAGCGGGTCTCGACGGACAAGGCCTTCCGCATTCTGCGCGTGGCCCGCCCCGAGGCCTCCTAGCCCTCTCTACGCCGATGGCCGGATTCCCCTTGCGGGAATCCGGCCATCGCTGTCTCAGATCTCGGTGATCCGGCCGCGGGAGACCAGGACTGCGGGCCCGCTGAGTACCACGTGTTCGCGTCCCGTGGCTCCCTGGGTGAACTCGATGCCCACCTCGCCTCCGGGCACCTGGACCTTCCAGTTTCGGGTGGCCTGGGCCTGGGCCCAGTGGCGGGTGGCAGCGGCGGCAGCGCAGGCCCCGGTGCCGCACGACAGGGTCTCCCCCACACCGCGTTCGTGCACACGCATGCGCAAGGACCCGACACCGTCTTGGACCACTGGGTCTGCGGCAAGGACGTATTCGACGTTGGTTCCGTGCGGGGGCAGCGGCTGCACCTCGGGGATCGCAAAGAGCTCCAGGTTTTCCAATTCGCCGGCGTTGGCCAGTGCCACGACGGTGTGGGGGTTGCCCATGGAGATGCTCAGGGCACCGCGGGCATTCTCCAGGCCGGCAGTGGAAACCTTCGAATCCAGCCCGTTTTGCTTGGCTGCCTGTTCGAAAATGAACTCCCAGGGGCCCATGTCCACGGCATATCCGTCCTCAAGGCGGGTCACCAGCTTCACACCGGCCCGAGTGCCAATGGCCAGCTGCGCGCCCACCGGAAGCTCCACCAGCTTTTCGCTCAGCAGGAAATGGACGAACACGCGCACGCCATTGCCGCACATCTCCGACACGGACCCGTCGCCGTTGCGGTAGTCCATGAACCAATAGGCCTCGGGGCTCGTTTCCAGGACTTCCCTGCCCTCCGCCAGCGAGCTGGAGGGAACCGCGCGGATCAAGCCGTCGGCGCCGATGCCGCGGTGCCTGTCACAAAGCGCGGCGACCTGTTCGGCCTCGAGCCGGTGTTCATCCGCCGGGTCGGAAATGAGGACGAAATCGTTTCCGGTTCCGTGTCCCTTGGCATAGCTCAGGCCACCCACGATGGACTGCAGGGTTGGCGTGGTCGTCATGGCGGGTTTGCTCGCACTCATGCCTCCAAGGATACGGGGAGCCAGGCAGCGGCACCTATTTCCGGCCGGCCCCCGCCAAGGCCCCGGTTCAGGGTTTCCGGATAATCTCCAGGACCCTCGGCAGCATGTGGGGATCCGTCGGGTCAAACCAATTCACCCGGTCATCGGCCCCGAACCAGGTGACCTGCCGGCGCGCAAATTGCCGCGTGGCAATCACCGTCTTTTCCGTGGCTTCCTTCACCGACATGGTGCCGTCGAGCACCGCCAGGAACTGGGCATAGCCGATGGCCCGCGAGGCGGTCTTCCCATCCCGAAGCCCCTGGGCATCAAGCCGGCGCACCTCCTCCAGCAGACCGAGCTCGACCATCTTGCCCACCCGTGCCGCCAACCGATCGTGCAGCAGGGCACGGTCGAGGTTCAGTCCGATCTGGAGCGCAGGGACGTGGTACTGCCGCCGGGGCATGAAGGAGCTGAACGGCTTGCCGCTGATTTCTTGGACTTCCAGGGCCCGGATCAGTCGCCGGTCATCAAGGTTCCTGGCGGCCGACTCGGGATCGACCTCAGCCAGGCGTGCTGCCAACGGGGCAATGCCCGCCTGCGCCGCCTCGGCTTCCAGCCGCCGGCGAACGTCCGGGTCGGTCGGCGGGAAATCAATCTCGTCCAGGGCAGCACGCACATACAGGCCGGACCCGCCGACCAGGATGGGCACCAACCCGCGGGCGCGGATCTCGCCGAAGGCCCGGCGTGCCTCGGCCTGGAAACGTGCCACGCTGGCCTCTTGGCGGACATCCATGATGTCGAGCAGGTGGTGCGGTACCCCGCCGCGTTCGGCCGGCGGGAGCTTGGCGGTGCCGATGTCCATCCCGCGGTAGAACTGCAGGGCATCGGCGTTGACTATTTCCCCGCCCAGATCCCTGGCAAGGGCGATCGCCAGATCGGACTTTCCCGTCCCGGTGGGGCCAACGACCGCCAGGACCGGCAGCTGCTCGGAGGCCATGCCCCTAGCCGCGGACCATCAGGGAGGGCATGCCCAGGTTGGTCTTGTTCCCGGTCGGGCCCGAACCGGGGGTGGGAACCCCGCAGCTTTCCGCCTGTGCACGGTCCCACGCGTCGCCGGCGCGCGAGCGGCGCAGCGAGTACTGGTCGGTGGTCGGGTCGGAGACCAGGTGGAAGGCTGCGGCCCCGGTGACCGGCACGGTGACCAGGTCGCCCGGGCGCGGCGCCTGGGCGCCGGCCGGCACGGAGAAGTGCACCAGGCGCTGGTCGGTGGTCCTGCCGGAGAGACGGTGGGTTTCCCCGGCCTTGCGGCCGGACTGCTCGGTCACCAACACCTCGACGGTGCGCCCGACCTGCTTGGCGTTCTCTTCCTTGGCGATGCGGTCCTGCAACGCAGTGAGCCGTTCGTAGCGTTCCTGCACCACGGCCTTGGGCAGCTGGTCCGGCAGGTCGGCGGCCGGGGTGCCGGGGCGCTTGGAGTACTGGAAGGTGAAGGCGGTGGAGAAGCGGGAGGCCTCGACCACGTCCAAGGTCCCTTGGAAGTCCTCTTCGGTCTCGCCCGGGAAGCCGACAATGATGTCCGTGGTGATGGCGGCGTGCGGGATGCGCTCGCGCACCTTGTCCAGGATGCCCAGGAACTTCTTCGAGCGGTAGGAACGGCGCATGTCCTTCAGGACCTTGTCCGAGCCGGACTGCAGCGGCATGTGCAACTGCGGCATCACGTTGGGGGTTTCGGCCATGGCGTCGATGACGTCGTCGGTGAAGGCGGCCGGGTGCGGGCTGGTGAAGCGGACGCGCTCCAGGCCCTCGATCTGTCCGCAGGCGCGCAGCAGTTTCCCGAAGGCGAGCTTGTCGCCGAATTCGACGCCGTAGGAGTTCACGTTCTGGCCCAGCAGGGTGACCTCGATCGCGCCGTCGGCGACCAGCGCCTCGATCTCGGCGAGGATCTCCCCGGGCCGGCGGTCCCGTTCGTTGCCGCGCAGCGAGGGCACGATGCAGAAGGTGCAGGTGTTGTTGCAGCCCACGGAGATCGACACCCAGCCGGCGTACACCGACTCGCGGCGCGTGGGCAGGGTCGAGGGGAAGACGTCCAGGGACTCGAGGATCTCCAGCTCGGCCTGTTTGTTGTGGCGCGAGCGGGCGAGCAGGGTCGGCAGGGAACCGATGTTGTGGGTGCCGAAGACCACGTCGACCCAGGGGGCCTTCTTCAGGATGGTGTCGCGGTCCTTCTGGGCCAGGCATCCGCCGACGGCGATCTGCATGTTCGGGCGTTCGCGCTTGAGCGGTGCGAGCATGCCCAGGTTGCCGTAGAGCTTGTTGTCCGCGTTCTCGCGCACGGCGCAGGTGTTGAACACGACCACGTCGGCGACCTCGCCGGTCAGGGCTTCGTCCTTGCGTTCCAGCCCGGCGTCCTCCAGCAGGCCGGAGAGGCGTTCGGAATCATGGACGTTCATCTGGCAGCCGAAGGTGCGCACCTCGTAGGTGCGGGGCAGCTCTTCGCCGTCAATCTGGGTCATCGGTTCGCGCTCAGTCACCGTTCAAGGTTACCCAAAGTTTCGGGGAGCAACATCTTGGGTCATGGGCAGCTCCTGGGAATGGCGGGTTCCCGCGCTCTGCCCCCTCATTCGCCGGTGTACCTTCGGTGGCGGAACGGCGAGTTCCCGGACGGTGCCGGAAAAAACGAGGCCCAACGGTGCCGGCTCCCGTCGTCCACCCGAACCCTGCAGCGCTTCGATCGGCGGGGCGCCGAACGCCACGAACGCCAAGGTGCCGTCAAGGACCAAGGCAGCAAGTATCGTTCCGAACAGTTGCACCATGTCCTGTTGCCCTCCCAAGAGGAGGCCGACGACTGCGATCACCAGCACCATGGGAAGCAGAATGCAGCGAGCCATGACATCCGAACGGCTCAATGGCGCATACTGCTAGGCCGATTCAGGCCTCATAATCATTGAAAAGATCCAAGAAATATCCGGTTCGGCACCGACAACGGCACCTGGGAGCGCGGGCGCCCCCGGTCGAGTCAGTCCCGATACTGTTCGGGCACCTTCCCATAGCTGTACCAGACCACTGCGTCCCCGGCCGCGTTGTCGTAAGCCAGGCGGGGCACGTCGAGCGACTGGCCCTGGTAGACCAGGTTGCCGATGGCGCATTCGCCGGGTTGCAGGGCCTGTTCACGCAGCTGGTTCGCGCTGTCGACCAGACGTGCCTCGAGGTAGTCGTCGTTGAGCATCGCGAAGTCCTTCGGGGATACCCGGCGCTGGGCATCGGGTGCCAGGTCGCCGATCCGGGTGTCCCCGCCGGCACAGAAATTCACTTCCACGTTGACCACGTATTCGCTTTGGTCGATCGTCGGGTGCTGGATGTCGAACCGCGTGGCCGTGATCGTGGTCCCGTTGTCCAGCGTGGCCGTTTCGGAAATGTTGATCCAGTCGCGAATTGGCTCCGCCCTATCGCCCTGCACCACCGCCATCGCGACCAGGCCTCCCAAGAGCGCCGCCACGAGGCCCGTCGCGATGCCGACCGAGCGGCGTCGACGCCGACGCCACTCGGCCACATCGGATGCCGTGCGCTTGGACTTCATCCTCAGTCGCGGCGCTCCGGCCAGGCGCTGGTCCAACGCCCTGCGCAGGGCCTTGGACCTGAAGTACAGGTCCGGGTAGATCATGGCCATGCGCAGCTTGTCGTCCAGCACAAAGAGGTTACCCACGCCGTCTTCGAGGACCGCCAGCAGGTTGTTCGCATCGGCAGCGTTTCCGGCAGTGGCCCCCGGCATCCGCAACTGCTGCCACTGCTCGATGAAAATGGATTCCCGGCCAATGACCAGTGCCGGGATGACGGGCAGCGGAGCGCCTTGAAAACCTCGGGGCGCCCAGGACTTGTATCTGCGGCTGTAGCCTCCGATGGGCAGCCTGAGTTCGTTGATGGCCACCGTGTTGGTCCCTGCCGACCGATCGTTGGCCCGCTGCCTGCCTCTGGCACCCGGAGCCACCGGATCGACGGCCAGGTGCAGGCTGGAGGATGAGCGCGCCACGGCGGCCCGGATGTCGGCGACATCGGGTGCGGGGTCGGCACCGAGCCCTACGAGGGCACGCTCGCGTTGCAGCCGATCGGATCCCCCGGTGCCGGCGTACGCCAAGATGTCGCCAATCCAGGCGTCGGGAATCTGCGTCATCGACGTGGCGAAGTCTTCGAGCAGGAGCCGCCGTTCCCGCTCCGGCAGCATCTCCTCGCTCAGGAAGACGGCACAAAATTCGGTGCCTGCACCGATGAATTCCACCCCGGATTTGAAGGTTCCGCTGACGATGCCGCCGCGTCGGTGCGCCAGCTGGCGATTGAGCAACTGCGCGGCCAGGAATCCCGCCGAGGAGCGCGGCACCATGACCGAAAGCAACACCGGGATGTTGTTCCCCAGCACCACGCCCGGGGCGTTGCCCACTGCAGTCGTGGACAACGGATCCGTGGCTGCCGGCCCGGTGTGGAAACCGTGCGTCGCAGAGCGTTTGGGGGTGCCGTCGGCCCATGTCCCGGCCAAGGGTGCGCTGTCGTTCTGCTTCACCGGGTACACGTGCCCGATCAGCGACTGGTCGTTGGTGAAGAACACCGCGCGGGTTCGACCGGCGGAAGGATCCAGCTGCGCGAGGACGGTTCGGGCCCGATCATGCAGATTTTCGGGATACACGTAGAAGGACGTGAACGCGGCCGCATTCGAACCGGTGCGTTGCACCAGGTCGGCGGGCCAGAACGATTCCTCGACATGGATGGGGTCGGTGTTCCCGGGGATGCTCCCGGACCTGAACAGTGCCGGGAGCCGGTTCCAGGACGCGGCCACTGCCGCGGTCGTCCCGCGGACGGTCACGGTCGCGGTATCACTCCCCAGCAGTGCCGTGACTTCGGGAAGCGCCACCTGCCCCGGGCTCAATTCGACGGGTCGGGCCAGTTCGGTGCGCAGTGCCGCCAGCGCTGCGGACAGCGTCCCCGCCGCCTCGACCTGCTCATCGAGCAGCCCCATCCCGAAGCTCACGCCAAGGCACGCCTGGGTGTCCTCGCCATTGACCAGTTGCCAATTGCATCCACTCCAAACGGGCATGCTGCTCCTAACGTGTGACCGGCTGGATTCATTCTCGATGAGAACGGGACCGCTCGGTGCTTGCCTGACTCCGGGACTGAGACCGGCGGGGGTGAGATGGTGGACTGCAGAAACTACCCGGATGTGCCCTCAGGCTCAACGAGCCCCCTTGAGCTAGTGCCTGCTGTCATGCATACCAGCAGACCGTCAGATATTGTCCTGGGGAAATAGGGAGATCCATCTGGGTTCCTCGTTAAACCGGTCATCAGCCATTTGAATATTTACTTCACTGCCGAATTCCCGGCCGAGCAACGACTCGATAAGGGCACTGCTTTTGTCCACCGTCCTCGTCCACTCCGGAACGGACGTTCCTCGGGGGGTGAACTCAATTTCACACAAGCGTTGCTTTACGGTCTGGGGCGCACCCACCCAGCGAACCCGTACGCGGGGAACATCCACGAGTTCCGCCCACGACCAGACCCGGTCATCGCTTGGAACCAGCCCCTCGACTGGCCCAAGAAAGTCCTTATTCACGCCCGCCCGGTCGGCCAAACGCCTCATTGCCTCGAGATACCTGCGTGGAACCGCGATTTCTTCATCGACAGCCGCCGTGGCCAGCGCCCGAATCGCATCCTGTGGCCGCCCTTCGGCAACCAAGGCGTAAACCCGTTGCGTGACTGGTGCCGAGACTATATGGCTGAACCACTCGGCAACCCATTGCGCCGCCATGAGTAGGCTCCGCTCCGGCCCTTCAGGCACTGGCGACACCACGGACGGTGCCCTGTCATGAGTGGCCACCCAGGGTGAGGTGCGTTCACTCCTGGGCAAGAGGTGGCTTGATGGAACAGACGCTGCCTGCCCTCGACGAAGCAGGTCCTGGGCGGCTTGCTCGTCCAGCCGGTTGCCCTTTCCCAGCAAAACAGCCGGCCAGCTGTTTCCGGTCATGAATGCCACAGGGAAGGGCGTGCGAACGCTGAAGGCCGCAACTTCGGCCCCATGCGGCACTCCGGCAATTTCAAATAACCTGATCGACCTGAACAGCCTTCGCGGAAGCACGATCTCCCGCAGTGCATAGGCCACGCCATGGTCCGCCCGCAGCTGACTCAATTTCCGCCCCTCAGGTCAACCGCCGGAAGATAGTTCTCTTCATACCTTGGATATCCCGAAACCATTTGGGTCTCGAGATTGTAGAAGTCGCTGTCAGTACTCGGTTGACCGATATCCACAATCCGCTTGCCCTGTTTCATCTGGTGCGCGATCCATAGTTTATTGAACTGCAAGTCGACGCTATCGGTAAATTCCTTGGAACCATGCTCCAGCAAATAATTGTGGAGGCGTTCGGGCGTCGCATTGTAGTAACCGTATTCGTTTGCATTTGCGAAGGGCTTGACACGCCCCTCCATCCAACGGCCCATCACGATGGTGTCGGCCTGTGGACGGGTGGTCAGCGGTGCAAGGAGCCGCCCGGTGATCTTCTGGCCAACGCCGCCACCGGCCCCGCCCATGATTCCGCCGCCGAGGGTACCCAGCGTGGTGGATTGCAGGAAGCCTCCCGGCGTGTGCGGGCCCGGCCCGCTTGCATAGGTGTACGCGCTTCCGGCACCGCCGGACGCCGCACCGGAGGCAACCCCCTCTGCGACCGCCGCCCTCATGCCGGTTACGCCGGCAGCACCGAGGCGTCCAACCGCCATGGCACCGCCCAGGCCGCCGGTGACAGCCATGACCGCGGTCTGCCCCCAGTTCACGTCGCCCGTGGTCGCTTTCTGGATGATGACGTCGGCACCGGCACCGATAAGCGCCATGCCGACGGGACCGCCCACGCCGGTGGCCATCAGCACGCCGCCGGCCACGACCATGGCCCCGCCGGCAACGTATTCCCAGTTCTCGCTCATCCAGTCCCCGGCCGCGGCCAGGGCACCGTTGTTCGATTCCCGGTAGGCCGTCAGCTCGGCCTCGGTCACCGGGCGCAGGCCCAAGGGGTCGATGGCGTGCAGCGGGTCGTTGCCCGCGTAGGAGTAAGGGTTGGATGCCCAGCCTGCGCCGGCCACCGGATCCAGCGGATCCACGGAGAGGAACCCGCGCGTGGATGGGTCGTAGGCGCGGGCGCCGAGCCAGTCAAGGCCCGCCACCTGCACCCCGCCGTTGGCCCCGATGCCCAGGCCCTCTGGCAGGCCCGGAACGGTGCCGGCGGCCATGGCCCAGGGGTTTGTCGCCTCGGTCGGGTGCGCGCCGCGCCACCCGGCACCCAGCAGGGTGCCGTCCACCGCGGCCAGGCCGCCGGGCAGGGCGGTGACCGAGCGGTCGCCGACGGAGACCACGCGCGGGGCGTATTCCGCGGTATCCCACCAAAGCGCGGTGCCATCCACCTCGGCCAGTTCGCCCAGTGCATCCACCCACAGCGTGTGCAGCGCTCCGGGGCCCTGCGGATCGGTATGCTCCACCGTGCGCAGGGTGCCCAAGCCGGACCACCCATAGCGGGTGGTGCCCTCCGGTCCCGTCTTGGCGGTGCGCCGGCCCGAGGCGTCATAGGTGTATTCGGTCGTCGCAGCGCCGATGGCGGTGGCCAACAGCTGGCCGGCCGCGTCGTAGGTGGAGGCGGTGGTGCGCCCGTTGGCGGTCTCGGCGGCAAGCCGGCCCGCCGCGTCGTAGCGCCAGGTGGTCACGGTTCCGTCGGTGCCCTGCATGCGTTCTAGCTGGCAGGCGCCGTCATAGGCGTAGCGGGTCTCGGTCCCGCCGGTGCGGATCGCGGCGATGCGCCCGTCCGCATCGCGCAGCAGCTCGGTTGCCTCGACCCCGTCGGGGGTGGTCACCGTGTGGCGCACCAGCGCGCCGGCCTCGTAGTCCCAGCCCTGCAGGAGGTCCCCGGCGCTGGCGCCCAGGAGCTTCCCGGCCGCGTCGTACGCGTAGGTGATGGTGCCGAAAACCGGGTGGTCGACGGCCGCCAGGCGGCCCGCGGCGTCGTGCCGGTACCCGGTGCGTGCGCCCTGCGGATCCAGCAGTGCGGTGCGCCGCCCGTCAGCGTCGTATTCCCAGGCCACGCCGGCACCGTCGCGGGTGCGGGAGACCAGCTGGCCGCGCCGGTTGAAGCGCAACTCGTGCAGGGCGGCCGTTCCGTTGGGGCGGGTGCCGTCGATGATGCGCACGCTGCGGTCGCGCGCATCGCGCTCGATCCGGACCAGGGTTCGCCCGTCCACGGAAGTGGTGGCAAGCCGCCCCGCCGCGTCGTAGCCCCACCCGATGCGCTGCCCGTCGGGGGCCTGCTGCCAGAGCGGCCGGCCGGCCGCGTCGTAGCCGGCCGTCGTGGTGCGGCCCAGCGGGTCGGTTTCCGACACGACCCGGTCCCCCTGGTCGTAGGCGCGGCGCACCACCGATCCCAGCGGGTCGGTGGTGGACACCAGACGGCCGCGTTCGTCGTAGTCGTACCTGGTCACCCCGCCGAGCCCGTTCACGGCCTCGGTGAGCTGGCCCGCGGCGTCGTAGCGGAAGCGGCGGAGACCGAACACCGCGTCGGCGGCCACGATGAGCCGGCCTGCCTTGTCGTAGTCGTAACGGGCGGTGCCGCGCGAGGGCAGGCTGCGGGAGATGACCCGGCCCATCGCGTCGTAGCGGATCCGCTCGGCCTGCCCGTCGGGAAAGGTGCGGGCGATGATGCGGGAATCCGCGTCGTAGGCCAGGGTGGTGCGCGCCCCGGAAGCGTCGATGTTCGCGCACGCGCGTCCGGCAGCGTCGTATTCGATGCGGGTCACTGCCCCGGTCGGGGACACCTGTGCCGTCACCCGGCCGGCTGCGTCGCGTTCGAGCCGGGTGAGCCCGCCCTCGCCGTCGACGAGCTCGACCACGCGTCCGCACATGTCATAGGTGGCCAGCTCGCTGCTGCCGTCGGCTTGCTCGGAGGCGACCGGGCGGCCGTATTCGTCGCAGCGCAGCGTGCCGCGCTCAAATTCGTCGGCGACGCTGAACGCGCCGGCGGCCGGGTCCGCGGAGAACTCCTGGCGCACCCCGGTGGGATCAAGAACCGCGGACAGCTCCCCGTTCACCCCGTACTCGCGTGCCCAGGTGTTGCCCTCCGGGTCGGTGATCCCGGTCAGCCGGGAGAGCGTGTCGTGGGCGAACTGCCATTCGGCGCCGTCGGAAAGCGCCAGGGAGGCCACCCGGCCCAGGTCGTCGAACCGGCGGGTGACCGCCCGGCCCAGCGGGTCCACGGTGCGTTCCAGCGCGCCGTGGGCACCGTGCTCCAGCACCGTGCGTCCCCCCAGCGGGTCGGTGATGACGGCCAGGGCGCCGCCGGGCGCGTATTCGAATCGCCACAGCGCACCGTCCGCGTCGCGACGCGACGTCAGCCGCCCGGAGCCGTCATAGAGGTAGGAGGTGCGGGCACCGCCCGGGGAGATGGCCTCGGTGACCCGGCCGGCCTCATCGCGGTGCAGCCGTGCGGTGTTTCCGAAGGCGTTGGTGATGCCCTTCAGGTCCCCGAATCGGTCGTGGGCGAAGTCCAACATGACCCCGGTCGGGTCGGTGATGCGCACCAGCAGCCCGTCGCGCCAGTCGAGCTCGGTGCGCCCGCCCTCCGGGTCGATGACCACGTTCGGGTTGCGCGCGGAGTCATCCGCATATTCGTACGTCACGACCGCGCCGGTGCCGCTGACCACGGTCAGGGGCCTGTCCGCAGCATCGTAGCCAAAGTTGAATTCCGCCCCGGTCGGGGTCAGGGTGCGGATGCGCCGGCCGCGCTCGTCATAGGCGTGCACGCTCAGGCTGCCGTCGCGTTCGGTGGCGGAAACCAGGTTGCCCCACCGGTCATAAGCCATCGACTGGCGTTTGTCCTGCCCGTCGATGACCCCGACGAGCCGGCCCTTGGCATCGGCAATCCAGGTGTTGGAGCGGCTTCCGTCTTGGTCCGAGACCACTGTCAGCCGGCCGGGCAAGTAGGCAAAGCGGGTGGTGCGCCCGAATGCCGAGACCTGGGTGAGCACCCGGCGCCGGGCGTCGTAGGTGTTCACGGCCTCGGCTACCCCGGCGGCATCGATGACGGATTCGATCAGCCCGTCCTCGTTCCACCGGTAGGTACGGGTACCGCCGGGACCGGCGGCGGCGACCAATTTCCCGGAGGCGTCGTAGGCGAAGTCCACACGGCGTCCGTCCGAGGCCTCCAGCCACATGATCCGCCCGCCGTCATCCGGCTCGCCGAAGTATTCGGCATGGACCCAGCGGCCGCGTTCATGCTCAAGCCCCGTGACGCGTCCGTGGGCGTCGTGGTGTGCGGTGATGCCGGTGCCCGGACCGCGGTCCGTGGACAGCCAGGTGCCGGAGGCGCTGAATACCCATCGGCCCCCTGCATTGTCCGAGGCAACCAGTACTTCGGCCGGCTCCGCGTGTTGGGTTTCGGTGCCCTCATGGGCCGGAGCGCCGGAGGTGGCCAAAGCTTGGCGTTGGAGCCACCAGTTCTCCCCCTCGGCCCGGTCCCAGCCCTCGCCCAGCCGCGGAAAACGCACCTCGCGCCCGTCGGGCAGGACCATCGAGGCCCCCGCATCGTCCAGGCCAAGGCGCACCTCGAAGATCGAGGACCATCCCGGGCCGAACACACCGGTGGCCTCGGACAGGGAGTTGTACATCCGGGACGCGGCCAGGCTTGCCGCCGCCCCGGCGAAACCGAGGTCCACCTCGGGTTCCAGGAAGTTGCCGGTCGAGGTGTTGACCGGGTCGTTCGAATAGCCGGTCGTCGGCGGGCCGCCGTAGGCCTGCGCCGGAGTGATGGTCAGGTCCTGGCGGGACGCGCCGACCCCTTGGGAGGCCAGCGCCGCCAACAGCGAGGCGTCCGACAGCCGCGAGACGTTGCCTTCCCCGCCCGCGGCGGCAAACGCGTTGGCGATGGTGCGCGCCCACAACACGTCCTGCTCGTTGGCGTCAAGCCACTTTTCGAATCCGCGAACCACCGGACCGGCGCTGAGCCGGCCGTAGGAGCAGCGGGCCGAGAAGTCGGCCAGGTGCCCGCGCAGGGAGCCGGGCACCCCGGCCAGGTTCGAGTTCAGCTTCGCTGAGCCGGTGGCGAATGTCCGCAGGTCGCTGGGACGGGCTGCCGAGGTTCCGCCGCCGCCTCCGCCGCCGTTGCCCGGATTCGGGTTATGGCGCACTCCCGTATGCGGCTCGGATGCCCGTACCGAGACCGGGGCGGACGGCGGGCCGACCGGAGGATCTTCCTCCCCGAAGACCGCGTCCACGGCGTTGAAGAAGATATTCGCGTCGCGTTCGTCCTTCCGCGCTTTCCATTCCCTGGCCAGGCGCCGACGCTCGTTTTCGCTGCTTGCCTGCTCTTTCAGCTGCTTCGCGCCATCGGCGGCCTCGCGGAGCCGAGCAGCCAGTTCGGTCGCGTCGGATGAGGCAATGCTGGCATTGTCCGCAAACAACTGGGAGAAATGGCCCTTGAAGTCCGTGCGTGCCGTGGCCACCAGCGATGACCGCGATCCGGCCTGCCCCTCGATCTTCGACGCCGCGGCTCGGAACGCGCCAATCAACGCATCGGCGGTACCGAAATCAAATGCAACGTCATGCTCAAAGGCCCCCAGATCGGCCACGTAAAACTCCCTCATCAGCCCGCGGGACCAGCCAGTCCCCCGAAAACACTACCCGAGGCACCGTCGATACCCCGGAAAAATATTGAATACGCCCCCGTCGTCTATGCGGCACTGCCGGTGACAACGGGGGCGAAGGAAAACCTGGCTAGTTGCCGCCACCTGCGGTGAAGATGTTCGTCGAGATCTGGTTCAGCTGGCCACGCAGCTGCTCGAGTTCGGTCCGGGCCTTGTCCAGCGCGGCCTTGGTCTCCGGCCACGTGGCACCTCGGAATTGGGCTGCCAGCGGGCCATCCCACACGTTTGGATCCGAGAGGAGGCGTCCCTGGGCGTCCAGCTGGCTGATCTGGTCGGTAAATCCGCCGTTGATGATCGCCTGGATCTGCTGAATGGCGGTTTTTGCCTGCTCTGTTGATAGGACACGCGACATGAAATCCTCCAAGGATTCGTGGGGGTCAGCAGCTCCTGCACGATTGCGGGAGACTTGAACGGGAATAAGCCTAACAAGATGATATGGAATTTACCAAGGATGTCATGACCTGCGGCACCACATTAAGTACACCGCTTTGCACGGGGTTGACTTGGTATCCAGCCGGATCCCCACTCATCGATGGCCCAGATTCCCGGAACGGATCGGGCGGCAAGCGGCGTCCGGCGGCTCCGCACCGAACAGGTTTCCGGCGCTAGTACTGCTCTCCGAAGCGGACTTCCCATTCCTCACGCGCGATGCGGAATGCCATCGAACCGCCGTAGCCCTTGCGCGCAAGCATCCCCACGAGTCGGCGAAGGGCACGGTCGCGGTCGGCGCCCATCGATTCGGGTCGCAGCTTGGTGCGCACCAATTCGCGGGCGCGCTCTTCCTCGTCCGTGTCGTCGATCTGCTCCAGGGCTTGCTGCGCGGTCTCGTCATCCACGCCCTTTTCCCGCAGCTCGCGTTTGATCGCTCCGCGGGCAAGACCGCGGCTGCGCGCCCGGGAGCGCACCCAGCCTTCGGCAAAAGCCTCGTCGTCCACGAGCTGGATTTCCTCGAACCGGTCCAGGATTTCCTCGGCTATGCGTTCCGGGATCTCCTTCTCCAGCAGCTTGGTTTTCAGCTGGGCGCGGCTCTTGGCCGAGGCGGTGAGCTGCCGCAGCAGGATCGCCCGCCCCTTGGTGGCATACTGCTCGTCCGAGAGCTCGACGGGTTCCGCTGCATCCGCTGGCCGCTTCTCCCGGGTCCGCGGAGTCCGCGCAGAGGTGCGCTTCGACCCGGCTTGCGAAGAGCGCCCGCCGCCCCACGAATTGGCACCTGCTGCGCCGCGCTTCGCCGTACGCGCCGAACTGCGACCGGCGTATCCGGAGCGCTCTCCGAAGGCCGGCTTCGCCTCGGGCGGCCCGGGTGCGTCCTCGGGCGGCGGTGCCGCCGATGCCGCCACACTGTGCGCCCAGGCGGGAATCTCCGTGGGGTCGCCCCAGTCCGAGTTGCCGTCCGCCGGGAACGACCAAAGCGGCCGTTCGGCCCCCTGCGGGGTGCCGGACGAACCGCCTTGGTTTTTGGTGGTGCCCACGGGTCTAGGACTCCTTGACCACACGCAACTTGTCGCCGTCGCCGTCCTTGTCCTCGGCGGCCTGGCCAATGCCAAGCTTCTCGAGGATCTGGCGTTCGAGCTCGTTGGCAAGGTCCGGGTTGTCGCGCAGGAACTTGCGCGCGTTTTCCTTGCCCTGGCCCAGCTGGTCCCCGTCGTAGGTGAACCAGGCGCCTGACTTCTTCACGAAGCCCTGGTCCACGCCGATGTCGATGAGGCTGCCTTCGCGGGAGATGCCCTGGCCGTAGATGATGTCGAACTCGGCCTGCTTGAACGGCGGGGCCATCTTGTTCTTCACGATCTTGGCACGCGTGCGGTTGCCGACCGGGACGGTGCCTTCCTTGAGCGTTTCGATGCGGCGCACATCGATGCGGATGGACGCATAGAACTTCAGCGCCTTGCCACCGGTGGTGGTTTCCGGGCTGCCGAACATCACGCCGATCTTTTCACGCAGCTGGTTGATGAAAATGGCCGTGGTGCGTGTCTGGCTGAGACGCCCGGTGATCTTGCGCAGCGCCTGGCTCATCAGGCGGGCCTGCAGGCCGACATGGCTGTCGCCCATCTCGCCTTCGATTTCGGCTCGGGGCACGAGTGCCGCCACGGAGTCGATCACGACGATGTCGACGGATCCGGAGCCCACGAGCATGTCCATGATTTCCAGGGCTTGCTCGCCGGTGTCCGGCTGGGAAACCAGAAGTGCGTCGGTGTCGACGCCCAGCTTCTTGGCGTATTCGGGATCCAGCGCGTGCTCTGCGTCGATGAAGGCGGCAATGCCGCCCATGCGCTGTGCACTGGCCACGGCGTGAAGTGCAACCGTGGTCTTGCCGGAGGATTCCGGACCGTAGATTTCCACTACGCGGCCGCGCGGCAGGCCGCCAATGCCCAGGGCGATGTCCAGCGCCACCGACCCGGTGGGGATGGCGGCAATCGGCGCAACGGTCTTGTCGCCCAGTCGCATGACCGAACCCTTGCCGTATTGCTTGTCGATCTGTGCAAGTGCAGCTTCGAGTGCCTTCTCGCGATCTTTACCAACGGCCATTGTTCACCTCGGTTGTTAGGGCCATCCGATGAGGGGTCTGGCCGGTACTCTTTGTCTATCCACGAGCGTACGACGGTTGGCCGACACTTTGGTTTCGAGGTGTGGTTGCTGTGGAAAAACCAGCCACGTTCACCTCGACGAACTCTCATTGAGAACTCTACACTCTTCCGAACAGATATTCGAAGACGGTGGGTGTGTCCCTCGAATATTCTACTTCTCCTTGATCGGTTGGTCCCTGCCCAACCGGCGCTCGGGCGGCACGTCCTGCATCTCGCATACCGCCAGCCACACCTCCCGCGGAGCGACCCCCTTGGCCAGCGCTTCTTGCGCAGTCACCCCGCCCACGGCAGCCAGCACCAGGGAAGAAGCCAATGTGCGGGAATAGCCCGCACCGAACTCGTCGTCCATCAGACGCCAAAAATCACTCAATCGCACCCTCGCAATTGTGCCACGGGATGCTTGGCACTTAAGCAAAAAAACCCCCGCACCGGAGTCCTGTTCATGATGAACGGACACCCGCACGGGGGTCATGGTCACGGAACCGGGTACACCACCGGGACCGCGTCTGGATGATTAGTGGCTCGGGGCCAGTCGCTTGCCGAGTTCAACCGGATATTCGCCGGCGAATTCGCTGGTGAGGTCCACGGGGACCGTATCCGGAATGGTGATGCCCTCTGCGATGGCAACGCGGTCGCTGACCTCGCGGAGCATCAGTGAAAGCGGAACCTCGAGGGCGCCACAGATTGAGGAGAGAAGCTCGGATGAGGCTTCCTTCTGTCCACGCTCGACCTCGGAAAGGTATCCCAAGGAGACGCGGGCGCTGTGGGAGACTTCGCGCAAGGTGCGACCTTGGCGTTGGCGGACATCGCGGAGGACGTCGCCGATTTCGTGTCGAAGGACTACCATTTTGCGCTCCTCTTTGTCGCGGCGGACCTCGCTCTGTAGGCCCACATCACGCCAACGGACCACACCGTTTACCGATACTGGTTGCTTGACCATGTGCATTGCCCTTTGTTCTCCGGTCCTATTGCCTTGTGGGGCGATCGGTGCGGGTCACTTTTTTGTGCCCGTCATGGGTAATAACTGCCGGGAGTCGGTTTTTGTTCCCCGCCACCCACCTTAGCGACTGCTGTGTGTGATTATCCACAACACCCGCAAATCATTCCGCATTGCTGTCACAAAACGATTCATAGCCACCTTGCCCCATTAAGCTGTGCGCTAGCTGGGCGGCAGGTGGGCGGAAAACAATTCGAGTGCCGCCAGGGTGCTTGAGAGTCGGATCCGTGCCCTGTCACCGGCAAAATGGTGCTCGACAAAACCGCTGCCCGACGCCGTGGCATAGCCAAGGAAGACTGTGCCCACGCCCTTGCCGTCGTGGGCGTCCGGACCGGCCACGCCCGTGGCGGAGACCGCCAGGTCGGCATCGCAGGCGCGCCTGGCGCCCTCGGCCATTTGCCTGGCAACGTCCCCGTCGACGGATCCGCGCTCGGCAAGTAGCCGGGGATCGACCCCCAGCACCTTGGCCTTGACGCCGCCGGAGTAGCTCACCACTCCGCCCTGCAGCACCGCCGAGGCGCCCGGCACCTCGGCAAGCGTTGCCGCAATCATGCCGGCGGTCAGCGACTCGGCGGTGGCCAGGGTGGTCCCTGACGCGGTGGCCGCGGCGATCACCCGACCGGCCAGCTCGGAGCCGGGGCTTGCATCCAGGGGCATTGTCATGTCCGTCGGTCCTCGGAGGTTGGTGTTGCGGTTAGTCGCGGGTGGCTGCTGCGCGCAGCTGCCAGGCCTTCAGGAGGTAGTCAAGGCCCGTCACCACAGTGACGGCCAGGGTCAGCAGCATCACGATGAACGCCACGACTCCCAGCCATTCAAGCGTGTGGGTCCAGGGCAGGAGGTACAGCACGATGGCCACCGCCTGCATCACGGTCTTGAGCTTGCCGCCACGCGAGGCGGCCATCACCCCGTAGCGGATCACCACGAAGCGGATGAGCGTGATGCCCCATTCGCGCACCAGGATCACGATGGTGATCCACCAGGGCAGTTCGGCGAGGATCGAGAACATCACCAGGGCGGAACCGGTGAGCAGCTTGTCGGCGATCGGGTCGGCGATCTTGCCGAAGTTGGTGATCAACCCGCGGCTGCGGGCCAAGTCCCCGTCGAGCTTGTCGGTGTACATGGCCACGGCGAAGATGGCCACCGCCACCCAGCGCATGAGCCCGTATTCCTTCTCGTCGGCCACCAGGGCCCAGATGAAGAACGGGACCATGAGGATGCGCAGGGTGGTGAGCACATTGGCGATGTTCAGGGTCGGCACGTGGGCCGGTTGCGGGTTCGCTGGGGTTTCAGTCACTCTTCTAGGCTACCGTCCGGTCAGGTTCCAGGCGTCTTCCGAGCCCTCGTCGTCAGCGCCGTCGTGGTAGTCAACGGCCTGTTCGAAGCCGTCGAGGTCCTCGGCGACCAGGTCCGTGCCGTAGTGGTTGGCGTTGGCATTCTCCGCCAGCGCAGCCTCGGTCGCGGTGGGAATCACGTCCTGGGCGGAGCCCTCGTCCCCGCGCATCGCGGCCAGCACCTCGGGCAGGTCGTCGGGCTTGACCAGCACGTCGCGGGCCTTGGAGCCCTCGGAGGGGCCGACCACGCCGCGGGACTCCAGCAGGTCCATGAGCCGGCCTGCCTTGGCGAAGCCCACGCGCAGCTTGCGCTGCAGCATCGAGGTGGAACCGAACTGCGTGGTGACGACCAACTCGGTGGCCTGCAGCAACAGCTCCAGGTCGTCCCCGATGTCGTCGTCGATCTGCTTCTTGGGCGCCTCGACGGCGACGTCGTTGCGGTATTCGGCCTTCAGTTGGCCCTTGACGTGCTCGACGACCGAGTGGATCTCGGACTCGGTGACCCAGGCACCCTGCACGCGCATGGGCTTGGAGGTGCCCATCGGCAGGAAGAGCGCGTCGCCCTGGCCCAGCAGTTTCTCGGCGCCCGGCTGGTCCAGGACCACGCGGGAGTCGGTGACCGATGAGGTCGCGAACGCCATGCGCGAGGGCACGTTGGCCTTGATCAGGCCGGTGACGACGTCAACCGACGGGCGCTGGGTGGCCAGCACCAGGTGGATACCGGCGGCACGGGCCAGCTGGGTGATGCGCACGATCGAGTCCTCGACGTCGCGCGGGGCGACCATCATCAGGTCCGCGAGCTCATCGACGATGACCAGCAGGTACGGGTAGGGCTTCAGGATGCGCTTGGAGCCCTCCGGCACCACGATCTTGCCGTTGCGCACCGCCTTGTTGAAGTCGTCCACGTGCTTGAAGCCGAAGTTCGCGAGGTCGTCGTAGCGGGTGTCCATCTCCTTCACCACCCACTGCAGCGCCTCGGCCGCCTTCTTCGGGTTGGTGATGATGGGGGTGATCAGGTGGGGTACGCCCTCATAGGCGGTGAGTTCCACGCGCTTGGGGTCGACCATGACCATGCGGACCTCGTCCGGGGTGGCGCGCATCAGGATGGAGGTGATCATCGAGTTCACGAACGAGGACTTGCCCGCTCCCGTGGCACCGGCCACCAGCAGGTGCGGCATCTTGGCGAGGTTCGCCACGACGAAGCCGCCCTCGACGTCCTTGCCCACGCCCATGACCATGGGGTGCTCGGTCTTGCGGGCGTTGTGGCTGCGCAACACGTCGCCCAGCACGACGATTTCCTTGTCGGCATTGGGGATCTCGATGCCGATCGCGGACTTGCCCGGGATCGGTGAGAGGATGCGTACGTCCGAGGAGGCCACGGCGTAGGAGATGTTCTTGGACAGGGCGGTGACCTTCTCCACCTTGGTGCCCGGGGCCAGCTCGATCTCGTAGCGGGTGACCGTGGGGCCGCGGGAGAAGCCGGTGACCTTCGCGTCGACCTTGAACTGCTGCAGGGTGTTGGTCAGCGCCGCGACCACCGCGTCGTTGGCCTCGGAGCGTTCCTTGGACGGCGGGCCGGCGGGCAGGAAGTCGGAGGACGGCAGCGTGTAGGCCACGTCCCCGGAGAGCTGGAGCTGTTCGGTGCGTGCAGGGATCGGCGGCAGCGGGGCCGCGGAGGGCCGCGAGGGGACCTGCGGAATCGCGGAGGTGGCGGTGTCCTCGGTGTCGTAGGAGGTGAGGTCGATGGCGCTCATGGCCTGGGTGTCGGCCTCGGGTTCCCTGCCCAGTCCGACGGCGTCCATGATGGCTGCACGCTCGCGTTCGTCCTTGGTGGGGCGGCGCACGCCCGGGCGGATGGCGGGTTCCTCGTGGGCCGCGTCAACCGCCTCGTCGTAGAGGTCCACCGGGTTGGACCCGGGTGCAGTGGTGTGGTCGTAGGCGTCGGTGATCACCGCCTGGTCGTAGGCGCCCTCGCCGGAGTTGCCCAGCAGGTCTTCGGCGGCAATCGCCTCGGCGTCCTTGTCCTTGCCGAAGAGCCGCATCTTCTTGCGCGGCTTCTTCTCCTGCTGCTCGTCGTAGAGGTAGGACTGGTCGTGCTCGTCGCCCGTCAGTTCCGTGTGGCCTGCGCGGTGGGCGGATTCGGGGTGCTGGCCCATGAGCTTTTCGTAGCCCTCGCGGAAGCGCGCAGGGATGTGCCTGAAGGGGGTGGCGGTGAGGATCATCAGGCTCAGCAGCCCGAGCGCGATCATCACGGCCATGGCGCCGGGACCGGAAATGAGCCCCGCCAGCGGGACCGAAACCAGGGCGCCGAGCATGCCGCCGGCCGTCCAGAGCTCGTCGAAGGGCGCGGAGACCGGGGGCAGTCCCCCGACAACGTGGGAGATTCCGGATCCGGCCAGCGACAGCAGGGCCAGGCCGATGCCCACGCGGTTGTTGGCGCGGTGTTCCTCGGGCCAGCGGAAGAGCCTGATGGCCCCGATGAGCAGGATCGGGGGCATGAGCACTGCCATGAACCCGAAGGTTCCGCCGGCCACCGCATGCACGAACCCGCCGTAGCCGCCGACCCCGCGCAGCCCCCACCACTCCACCGAGGCAACGACGATGGCGATGATCACCAGGAAAAGGCCGGTGCCGTCGCGGCGCACCTCGTAGGGCGGGTGCACGTCGCGGCCGATCTTGCGGAAGGCGCCGCCGGTGACGCGCGCGATGCCCATCCAGAAGGAGCGCACCATGCGCACCGGCAGCGGGAAGTCGTGTTCGACCGGTGCGGGTGTGCTCTTGGAGCTTCTGGTCGTCTTGGCAGAGGAGCTCGACGCACGCGGTTTGCGCGTGGTCGTTTTCCCCTCGCCTTGCGAAGAGGTACGTGGGGCCATGGCTCTAGGGTATCGCCCAAGGGCGCCCGGACCCCGTATGTACACGGTCCGTCGGGTAACCGGTGCCGTGGAGAATCATCACAGCCAGTGCGGGCAAAGGCAGGAAAACCGGGAGCAGATCAGTAACGGATGGCGGCTGTCCGATGGTTGGCCGAGGCGACGGCCCCGGGAATCGTGAACAAATCGATGACCAGCATGATCCAAAGGACCGCCAGGATCGCCCAGCCGATGAACAAGACGGTGGTGGCCCAGCCGACGATGCCCAACAGCAGGTAGGTGATGCCCATGCCGGTCTTGTTCAGGTAGAACTTGTGGATGCCCAGTTGTCCCAGGAAGAACCAGAGCAAGTAGGCCACCGCCATGCTCTTCTGTTGGACGATGACGACATGGTTGGTGATGTGGACCGGCTGCCCGGAATGCTGCGGCGGTGTTGTACCCGGTGTGATGTTTTCCTCGGTCATGGGGTCCCCCTGAAGGTGCCAGCGCGTCCAGGACGCGAGGTGGGCGTGGTGTGGAACCTCCCAATCTACCCGAGCCCGGGGACGGTTCCCCTGGCTCGATGGCTACCTGACATGGACCATGCCGGTTCCCGTGACCCGTCATGGCTCCTAACCGGCTGGTTGTTCGAGGAACCCTGCCAGCCGGGCAAGCCTGAGGCCGAGGTGCAGGTCGCGCTGGACGGTGCCCAGCCGCAGGTCAACGCCGGCGACTTCGGTGAGTCTCTCCAGCCGGTAGTAGATGGTGGAGCGGTGCACGTTGAGCACCTGTGCGGTGGCCTGGATATCTCCCGCGTTCTCGAGGAAGGCCTCCAGCGTTTTCGCCCAGTGCCGGGTCTTGCGCTCCTGCAGGATGCGCCGCACCGGGGAGGGCAGGTCCGCCACCCCAAGGCCGTCCAACGGCAAGGTGGCCAGTATGCCGTCGGCACCGGTGTCGGCCCAGTGCACCGCCACCGGGTGGTCGGCCGGCGCCAGGCTGGTGGCACGAAGGGCCCAGCCCGCCCGCCGATAGGACAAATGCAGTCCGTCCAGGGGCGCCAACGGACCGATGCCCGCCCGGGCCGGGGCGAGTTGGGGACGGGTGAGAATGCGTGCCAGGCGAGGGGCAACCACCGGGCGGGGAAAAATCAGCACACCGTGGCCGTCCTCGACAACGCCGCCAATCACGCTGGCCGTCGAGGTGTCGTTGACGAAGCGGATGGTCTGCGCGACGGCCTGTTCCACCCGGCCCTTGGCAGCCGCGTCGGCATCCACTGTCCCGGGCCCGACCGCGACCGCGCAATAGTGCTCGGAGGCCCCGAAGATCCCCTCGCCGAGCAGGGTTGCCGCCGCGCTCTCGCGCCGTTCGTCCTCGTGGGAGACCAGGTCCAGGGCCAGTGAACCCGAGCGGTCCAGCAGTGCCCGAAGACCGGCGTCCCGCAACTCCAGAAGCCGGCTGATGCGATCGAGCGAGTGCCCGGCGACGACGTCCGCCAAAGGGCCGGCACCAGTGCCCTCGGCAGGAGTCAGCAGCAGGTGCCCGACAATGTGCCGGTCGGCGCCCAGCAGCCGGTGCATCACGACGGACCCGATGCCTTCCAGGTCGTGGACAGCGCTCCCCTGGTTCGTTGTGGCCGGCGCCTCCCACGAATCGCTGTGGGCCAGGATGCGGGAGAGGCTCAGGCGGTCCTGGGCGGACTCGTGGATTGAATAGGCGATGACCCGCATGGTGCGATCCAGCACGACCAGTCGCCGGCCCATTGCCTCGGAGAGGTCCTGGATGGCGTCGTGGAGTTCCGGCATGCGGTTCATCCGCCCATGGTAGGCCGCAGACTGCGGCCAAAACCAATCAATTGCGACACTGTGTCGCAAATGCCGAACCCGAACTCCAACCGCATGCCGATGTGGTCGGCGTCACCCCCTACGTAGGGTGGACGGGACGCACAAGCACCGTTTCCACCTGAAGGATTTTTCCATGCACACCACCATCAACCAGCCACGCGGGCGCCGCATTGCCATCATCGGAGCCGGCATCAGCGGGCTGACCCTCGCCATCGAACTGCGCCGCCGCGGCCTGGAACCACTGGTCTTCGACCGGGTGGCGGAGTTGCGGGAGGTGGGCGCGGCCGTTGCCCTCTCCGCCAATGCGACCCGCTACCTGATTGAGCGAACCGGCATCGGCGCCGGCCTGGCCACAGCGGCTGCCAGCGTGGACGGCCTGGTGTTCCGCGACGGCCGCGACGGCCGGGTCATCGGCAGGGTTTCCTCACGCGAGGAATACCAAGCCACGTGCGGCGCACCGTACTACGGCATCCACCGGGCGGACCTGCAGAAGCTGCTGGTGGACCGCCTGGGCGGTGAAGGCCTACACCTATCCAAGGCCTGCGAGCGGATCGAGGAAACCGCCGACGCCGTGCGCCTGCACTTCACCGACGGCGACGTCGTCGAGGCCGACCTCGTGATCGGCGCGGACGGCGCCCGCTCGACGCTGCGCCGCCACGTCGTCGGATACGACGACGCCCAGTTCTCCGGCTGTTCCGGCTGGCGCGGGATCGTCTCCCCCGAGGCCCTGGCGGACCTGCCGGATCCCGAGGCCATCCAGTTCTGGATGGGCCCCGGCGGCCACCTGCTGCACTACCCGATCGGCAGCGGAGAGCAGAACTACCTGTTGGTCCGCCGGCACGACGGGCCGTGGGAGGGCCCTGCCTGGGCCACCGCAGATGAAGAGGGAGCCCATCTGAAGGCCTTCGAGGGCTGGCATCCGGCGGTGCAGCAGATGATCGGCGCCGCGCCGACCGGAGACCGCTGGGCACTGTTCCAGCGTCCGCCGCTGCACCAGTGGAGCCGCGGGCGGGTGACCCTCGTGGGAGATGCCGCCCACGCCCTGGTACCCCACCACGGGCAGGGCGCGAACCAGTCCATCGAGGACGCCATCGTTTTGGCGGACTGCCTCATCCAGTCACTGGAAGACGGCTCCGGCTGGGACGCGGCACGCCAGCGCTACCAGGACGTGCGGATCGAGCGCACCCGCAAGGTGCAGATCGCCTCGGCGACGACCGCCGACGTCCTGCACCTGCCTGACGGGGAACGCGCCGATGCGCGGAACGCCCGGCTCGCAGCACCAGATGCGTGGGAACGCCACTTGGGCTGGATCCATGAATTCCAGGCAGCACGTTCCCTTCAGCCCGCCTCGGCCTAGCGGGTTCCCGCGCGGTGTGGCACCATACGCATCGGCAGCGGGAAGCCGTGATCGACCAGACGCGTCTGTGCTCGGCAGCGCTTGCCCCGCTTCCCCGAGGGTAAATCGGGCGCGTGCTGGTGTTCCGTTTCGCGTCCCGTCACCGGACGTTTCACCGGACAGGTCTTACGGAACACGTGACTTTCCTGTGAATCCGAGAAACTTCGAACATTCAGGTCAGGCCCTGGTGCGTTCCGGTAGCCCACCCCCTTACGGAACGGTCCGGGATGCCAATCCGGACAAACCCCTAATGGGACGACACGCGGGCCCTCCCGGTGTTTGCCAGTGGCAAGTCTGGGAACCACTTCTAGGTGCCAGGATGTTTCGATCGCACGAGCTTCCCCGGGATAACTGTCCTTGCCACAGATGAGAAGCCGCGATTCAAGGATGCAACAATGCCCTCACGACGAGCTACTAATGGTTCTCTGGGGCCTTGGACGAGTGGACGCGGTGGATTGTTCGTGCCCATACTGGGTGAAGGGGACCGACTTGCCCCAGGTTGGCAAATGGCTGGCGTGAGTCGTGAACAATGTCTTGGGTGCTTGGGATCTTGGGCCAACGGATGGGAAGCACAATGACTGATGCTGGTGAACCGCGAAAGTTCTTTCCGCCGTGGGTGAAGCGCAGAGCCATCGAAGCGGCCGGCTGGTTGCTGATCGTCGCGGGGGTGGCGGCCCTTGTCCTTCCGGGCCCTGGCCTGTTGTGCTTAGTGGGCGGTCTCGCGCTCCTGTCACTGCGGTATGCGTGGGCCAAGCGTCTGCTCCGTCCGGTGAGGGCCAGGGCCTTTCTGCTCGCTTCCAAGGGCGTGCAGACGTGGCCACGGATTATCTCCAGCATGCTGGGCGGGCTGGTCTTGGTGGGAATCGGAATTGTTTGGGGTGTGGGCAGCCCGGCGCCAGGGTGGTGGCCGGTGGAAGCTCGCTGGTGGTTGCTTGGCGGGTGGGGAACCGGCATCACGCTCATCGCCTCGGGCGGTTTCACCTGGGGAATGATCGTCTACAGTTTTCGTCGATTCCGTGGACATCCCATGGCGACCCCAGGCAATGCGCCTCTGGCGTCCGCAGCCAAGCCCCTCGCCACGGTTCCGCCTCGTTAGCACGCTTGGTGATCTGAAGTAGTGTCCCGAAAAGCGGGTTGCTACGTGCGCGCAAGTTTTTTGCCGGGGATTCTCGATCCGACCCGTTTTCCGAACGTACCAGCGCCGCGGTAGAACCACTATCACCGGCCTTATCGGACCACTGAGTCCGCCTAGATGCAGCGCCATCTCGGCTAGGTCGATGTGGGAAGGTGCGACGCCGCCGCGTGCCGTTCGGCGATCAGGTACTCCTTCACAGCCTGTGCGGGAACCCGGTAGGACTTGCCGAAGCTCACCGCCGGCAGTTCCTTTGCGTGCACCAGCCGGTAGACGGTCATCTTTGAGACGCGCATCGCCAGGGCGACCTCTGCGACCGTCAGATAGTGGGCGTCCTCGAAGCTTTTCAGGTCAACCATGTTATCCCCATCAATGTGTCCGTCATTCTCAGGCGGACCAGCGGATTTCACGCGCAGCTTCAACCACTGGTGCAACGTTATCTCCATCGTAGAGGCAAACCGTGCCTTGTGCCATGGATCACATCTTCACGGGTGCGGGTGAAGACTTCCGACCACATGGAACCGAAATTTGGGACGCCTGTCGGCTTTTCGTTCCGGGGCTCGTTTTCCGGCCCGACGGGCGGGCTGGTCCAGCTAAGTCGGTCGATGACCGGTGGCCGGATTCTTGCTGTCTGGACACATGAATTTCAACGTCGGGTCGGTCCGCAAGCGGAACGGCTTGCGGGACAGTAAAGGTAGATGAAGAGCGCCACCCCATCGCTGAGGCGGCTCGGAATCAGACGCTAGTTGAGTTTTCCAAAGGGGCCGGCAGCGTCGAGTGGAATCCGCTCTGGCGTTCGGGACATGATCAAGAACGCTATCCCCGCGAGCAGCACAGCAATGGCAAGGCCAAATAGGGCCGTATCACCTGATGTTGCTGGGCAGCCCGCAGAACTGTCATCAATCTCAGGGCAGCTCCTCCATGGTTGTAAAAACATCACGAAACCACCTACTACTCCTGCGAGAGTCAGCAGGGGTCCCCATGTCGCGTACATGGTCTTTCTGGAAAATTTCATAGTTCATCCAAACACAGCTTCGCGGATCTTGGCCCAGCGGCTCCAACAGTCACAGACATCCCTGGCGCTCCGCTACTTAGGCTCGCTCTGCCATCTGTTTGATCGTGGTGATCGCCTCCGGCCACATGCCGCGCATGTCGTCGGCCCACTCGTCGGGCACCTCGAGCTCGACGACGAGAGTCGTCACACCGTCGGTCTCGCTGAACGAGTAGCTCTCGTGCAGCCCGACGGCGGGTCCTTCACGGTTCTCGACGTCGTTCTCGATTTCGCCGAGATAGAGGATCGAGACGAACTCGTGGGGTCGGTTCTCGACGATGGTGCCGAGGAGACCGCTTGCTGTGCCGTCGTCGTTCGGACCGAGGAAACGGATCTCCTCGCCCTCGTTCCAGCCGCCCTCGTAGGTCGATCCCTCATTGAAGGCGCCTGTCCATTCGCGGTAGGTGTCGAGGTCGAGCATGACGTTCCAGACGTGCTGCGCGGGAGCGTCGACATCGACGCTGAATCGAAGATTTTCCATGCGCGATTGTAGACCGAGGCACCCTGGCGGCTCAAGACCGCCTCCAGAGCCGGTTCGTCTACACGCAACCTTCCGGGGTCCAGACCCAGCCTCTTACTGGTCAATAAGTTTCGCCGGCAGCAACCCCCCGAGTTGCAGCCGATAAATTAAGTGCGTCAAGAATGTTCTGTGCAGTAAAACTGTCCCGCTAGCCGTTCGGCTATCGGACGTCTTCGGACCGGAACAATCAACTGGCTCTTACCGTCTACGGATAGGATTTTGATCATGCCGACAAAATCAGTGGGTGAGAGTTTACAACAAGCTCGCTACACCATAGATCCCATCACACTCCGTGAAGTCGTCACTAACAAAGCGGTAGTCGAAGCTCGAATTGTGGAGCTTGAAGACCTTGGCGAATCAGGCGACGCCGAACGAATCTCTTGGCTTCGAATTCTCGGAAGGTTACAAGAAGCGGAAGATCTGAGTTGGTACATGCTGGTCAAGTCCGGCGGTGCGAGCGACACTCGACAAATCACCGATCCGCTTCCATACAACGCGGTGACGGCGGCCTTACGTCTGGCTCATGTTCTGCACTGGCAACAAAGGTACAGTCACGCCATTCAATTATTCTCAGCAGCACTAGGAACCGCAGAGTCCGCAGTCTCAGATCCCGATAAGTCTCAAAGCATCGCGTTGACTTTGGTGGCCTTCGCACGGCAACACCTCGGAAAGATGTACTTTGATCAAGGCCGGTTCGAGGAAGCACTCGAAAGTTTTCAGAGCGCTTTGAACCTACGTCAAGAAATGAAGAGCCCCGAGGACCAAATCGAGTCAACGCTACAAGCCATCTCAACGACAAAAGCATGCATCGCTAAAAACGGCGCGACTTCCTAAAGGAAATCATTCTTGCGTCATCAGGGGCCAAACTAATTCTAAGATCTCCCCGGCCAAGGTTGGCTTACTGCGACTGCTCGTCTTTGGCATACTGCCCGTCAGGCAAGATATCGAGCATGATGTACATCAGATTGCCCTCGTGGCCTTCCCCGGGAGGCGGATTCTTCAGCTCGCGCTCCAGCCGAGTCCGGAGCGCATCTCCGGTCTCGGGCCACGGCACAAAGCTTGTAGGTCCGGTGTATCTCCCGAGCTGGGCATACCCCTTGGCGCACAGGGCCAAGACAGATCCTGTGGCCTCTGCAATGGCCTCGTCCTCGGTCAGAACACTGCCCTTGGCTTCGTTGATAATCCCCATGATGTGGAGGAACAGGACCCAGTCGTCTTCACCGTTTTCTATGATTTCAAGTTCGATGTCGTTCAGCGGATCAGTCATGGAATCTCACCGATTCCTGGGGAGATAGATAGGCCTTCTCATTCGTGTTCCCCTTTGCCTGGTCACTTCGATCACCGCAGCCTGCAACAAGCCATCCTGGATCAGTTGAAGGAGAGTCTACCCACCCCGCAGGACCGTCTTAGAAGAAGATCCTTCGAGTCCCGTTATCGGTGGGGATGGCCGTCCAACGAAATGTCCGGTGAAGGTTCCCTAATCGGTCCGGTCGCACATCTCCGCTCCCACCTCGGATAGCGGATGATGCAGTGTTGGGTCCACCCGGCGTTGGTCCGGCGCTACCGAAATGCAGCGAAGACACGCACCGGTCCGCTGCTGAAGTCAGATCCCTCGGTAAGTCCCATGGACTGGTAGAAAGCACGCTGCTGCGGCTCGTCATCCGTGATGAGCACCGTCTGGCGTACGTGGTGGTATCTCTCTTTGATCCGTTCGAAGAGGGCACGCCCTATGCCTGTTCCTTGAAGGTCCGGATGAACCAGAATGTCTTGGAGATAGCAGATCGTTGCATCGTCGGAAATCGTCCGGGCAAGTCCGACTAGTTTGCCGCCTTCATTCCAGGCGGATACGACAAAAGAAGAACTTTTGATCGCTTGGAAGAGCACATCCGGACTGTTGGTGTAGGCCGTCCAGCCAACCGAGTTGTAGAGCGAAAGGACCTCGGCATCGGCGATGGCTGCGAATGTAGACAACGTGAATGGTGGCATTGGGCCAGTCTGGCACGAAGAATCATCTGCCGGGCACGGAAGCCACTATTGACCTTGTCCATTTTCAGTTCCTACTCACGTGACCCAAGCCGATAGCTGTCCCGCAGAGCGTTCCCCCTGCGGATACTTCCAGTGCAGGCACCGTAGCGAATGCCGCACGTTGTTATTGGGCACTCCTTTATAGCCGTTTATGCGGTGGTGGGCGTGGTTAGGTACCGGCACCCGGCCGGCAACGTGTGCGCAGCCAGCCAGCTAGCCTAAGATGATGCAGATATCGGGAAGCGTCCTGTACGCCATCAGCGCCATGACGATAGCGGTCGGCGGAATAGTCTGGGTTTGGGACTGGAAACGGTTTCGGAACCTCGGAACGGAACGACCGGCGGAACTCTCACCGATGGATCCCACAGCATTAGGTTTGCTGGCAGCGGCTGCCATTGGTGCTTTTGCAGTGGCGGTAGGGGCTGGGAATGCCAGTGGTTGGCTGTCACTTCTCTTAGCTGCCGCGGTTGTTGCCCTCAGCACACGATGCTTATTGTTCCTTTTCCAACGTCGTGCCATTGAGCCCAAGCCATGGTTCTTTGTTGTGGCTGCCGCAGTTGGGGGCGCCGGCTTGGCCGCTGCAGGCTGATACGTGCGGAGCGTGGAACGCGGCCGACGAACTCCTGTTCGGTAAAGGTTCCCCTTGCGAAATGCCAGCACCTCGCGATGGTGGCCATTTTCTACGAAAAGCCTACTCTGTAAAATGTGTACACAAGTGCTACTATGATTGCATGAACTCGATCACCTCATCCGTCACGATTCGAGCACTTCGCGATGGTCTCGCCGATGCCGTGGGCCGCGCCAGCTATGGACATGAGCGAGTGCAGATCACTAAGAATGGCAAGCCAGCAGCTGTACTCATTGGACCCGAGGATTTTGAGCTGCTGGAGCAACTGGAAATGCTCCGGGACGTTGCCGAATACCGAGCAGCCAAGTCCGTTGATGACGGCGGGCGTATCAGCCTGAACGAACTGCGTGCTGAGCTAGACGCGTGAGTTCTTACCGCGTTGAATTTACAACCGCGGCCGCCAAAGAACTCAGAAAGCTTGACCCGGGTATCCGACGGCGCATTCTGTCTGGCATTGCCGAGCTTGAGCGGGACCCCCGCCCTGCCGGGTGCAAGAAACTGGCCGGTGAAACTAATGCCTGGCGGATTCGCGTGGGTGACTACCGGGTACTCTATGACGTTATCGACAATATTCTCGTCGTGACCGTGGTCCGAGTGGCGCACCGCCGCGAGGTCTACAAATAGCCATCCGCCTAGCGTGATGAACACTTTGAAGTCCTCAGTTTCGGCAATTCTCAACGCACGGCATCGGATAAACCACCCCCGGCAGGATGGATCGCGTCCTTAATCCTGAGGACCTCCGTCTTGATGTTCCCCAAATCGCAATCGACAGTCCCACAGAAGGTCGGTTGTGGGACAACTTCGCTCCCCAATATTCGCTGTCCGTTCCCCGACCCCCTAACGGAACGCTGCCGAACGCATAACCGGACACACCCCTATCGGGACGATGCGACTTTTCAAGAGGTCACGAAGTGCTCTCACGGGTTTTTATACGGAGCCCTTCTGAGCTCGATATTCGAAGATTGAAGATCACGATTGATCGCGGGCCAAGATCCCCCAAAGTCCGGTGGTGCCGTCGGAATATGCGATTAATGGCGGGCGGAACGGAGTCCTCCCCACCCTCATACGCTTCTTCCATCGCTCCCCAGAGGTCAACGACGATCGTGATTTGCGAGGCCTTGACGCACCCCTGCCACAACGAGAACGACAACCAACGGAACTAAGGCCCACAACCACGTGACGGGAAGTACCTCGAGCGGTTCGTCCAGTCCCCAGATGGCACTGCCTGCACCGTTGACGAGTGCTCCAAGCGGACCCGAAACCGCCCAGGCAAGCAATGCACCAAGGACGGCAGCGCGGGTCGGCCAAATGATACGTAGCCGTGCAAACAATGGCGCCGAAACGAAGGCGACCAGGAAAAAGGTGAAGACAACAACCGCCAAAAACAGCGCATGCACGACGTATCCTGCCAGCAGAATCGCAGCGGAAATCAGAAGGGTGAGACCCGCCGCCATGCCGAGACTCACCAGGGGTCTGTCGTCGTCCACCCGTGCACTGGACTTCCAGACGGATTCTCCATTATTGGCTCGTGTGAGACTCATCAGCTGCTCCCGGTGTCCGTCGTGAAATTCGCGTCATAGCCGAGCCTACTGGGGTGAACTCACAAACCAATGCGAAACACCGAGATGAGGGGCAGGCAGGCCGAGAGCCCATGGCGGCACGCGGTGATGATGCCTTATCTGTAGTTCATCCGCTGGGCGACGACCGGTAGAGGTTCGTTTTGCGGGGCACCGGAATAGCCATTCCCTAGCGCACCGACCAATGGTTCCGACCAAGACGCCACTCGCGGCCGTCCACCTCGACGTTCAGAACCGGGACAGTGCCCCGGCGGAATAGCCGTCGACGTTGTTCGATACGCCCTTCGCCCCGAAGATAGGCACGCATGATAAGGCAGAGCTCTCGAAGCTCATCTTCCTTCTCCTGCTCCACGTCGTCTTCGTCAAGGACGCTGGTCTGCACGTTCAATTCGGGGATGAAAGCATCCATCCACACGTTGGAGGCACAGATGATTGCCGTGCGGTCCTGTGCGAGTCGGCTAGCCACCAGGACCGCGGGCCGCGGGCCGCGGGCCGCGAAGGATCGTCACGGGAGGTCGCATCTTCCACGGCGAAGTCCCGATCGAACACCTCCGCGGCGACCCGATGGAGCATGGCGTTGAGGTCGATGGTCACAGGGACAGTCTTGCACGTGCGATCAGCCCGGTGCCCAGCCATCAAGGCGCCGGGCACTACGGTCGGTTAGCTGGCAGCCCCTGCCTGCGCCATGGCCGGCTCGTCGGCCATGCTGAAGACCAGCTGCAGGCAGCCGCGCACGGAAACCGTTTCGACGTGGATCCCGTACACCCGCAGCAGCATCTCGGGGGTCAGCACCTCCTCGGGCGTTCCGCTGGCCACCGCCTGGCCATCCTCGAGCATGACCAGCTTCTTGCAGTAGCGGGCTGCCAGGTTCAGGTCGTGCAGCACGACCACGGTGGTGACCCCCAGCTGCCCGACCATGCGCAGCAGCTCGTGCTGGTAGCGGATGTCCAGGTGGTTGGTCGGTTCATCCAGCAGCAGGTGGTCCGCCTGCTGGGCCAGCGTGCGGGCCACCAGCACGCGCTGCTTCTCCCCTCCCGAGAGCGTGGAGTAGCGGCGGTCGGCCAGATCACGGGCGCCGACCCGGCTCAGCGCGGCGGCCACCGCCTGGTGGTCCTCGCGGGTGAAGGCGGCCAACGCCTTGCGGTGCGGCGCGCGGCCGAGCAGCACCATGTCCGCGACGCTTACCGGCAGGTCGGTGGGAGTTTCCTGGGCGACGACGGCCACCCGCCGGGCCAGCTCGGTGCCGCGCAGCGCCGTGATGGGTTGCTCGTCGAGGGTGACGAGCCCGGCCCGCGGGCGCAGGGCCGCGTACAGGGTGCGCAGGAAGGTGGATTTGCCGCTGCCGTTCGGGCCGATCAGCCCGACGACCTCCCCCGGTCCGGCGTGCAGCCCGACGGATTTCACTACCAGTTTCCCGCCGTAGCCGACGGAAACATCGGTGGCTGTGATCATGCTTTGGGCCCCCTTGGGCGATTGGTTGTCATTGGGTCGGGTTCAGCTTGCGCACCAGCACGAAGAGCAGCGGGGCGCCGAGCAGTGCGGTGACGATGCCCAAAGGCAGCTCCTGCGGGGCCAGTGCCGTCCGGGCGAGCACGTCTGCCCAGACCAGGAAGATCGCACCGAGGAGCGCCGCCACCGGCAACAGCTTGCGGTGCGTGGAGCCCACGCAGAGCCGCGCGATGTGCGGGATGATCAGCCCGACGAATCCGATGCCGCCGGAGGCCGCGACCAGCGCGCCCACGCACAGCGCGGTCACCACCATCACCGCCGCGCGCAGCTTCGCCGGGGAGATCCCCATCGTCTGTGCCGTGCTGTCGCCGATGGCCAGCGCGTCCAGCGGGCGGGACCAGATCAGCAGCAGCGCGGTGGTGCCCAGCACCACCGCCCAGGTAACCAGCGCGGACTGGCCGGTGGCCTGGGTCAGCGAGCCGAGCGTCCAGAAGAGCACCGAGCGGCTCGCGTTCGGGTCGTCGGAGGCGAAGATCAGCAGCGAGGTGAGCGCGTGCAACACGTAGCCCACGGACACCCCTGCGAGCACCAGCCGGGTGGAGGTCATCTGCGAGCCGACCCGGGCCAGCAGGAAGACCGCGATCCCGGCGGCCAGCGCCCCGGCGAAGGCGCTGCCGGCCAGCGAGGCCGAGCCGATGCCGGCCGAGGCCCCGAAGAGGATCGAGGCCGCCGACAGGGTCGAGGCCCCGGAGGTCACGCCCAGCAAGTAGGGCTCGGCCAGGATGTTGCGCGTCAAGGCCTGCAGGGCCACCCCGGCCAGTGCCAGCCCGGCGCCGACGGCGGCGCCCAGCAGCACCCGGGGCACCCGCAGCAGCAGCACGATGGATTCCTCGGAGTCGGTCCAGCTGCCCATCAGCTCGCCGCCGAACAGGTGCTGACGGAGGATCTGGAGCACCGTGCCCGCTTCGATGGCAACCGGACCGAGGCCCACGGCCACCGGCAGGGTGATCAGCAGCGCGGCCAGCAGAGCGGCGAGCCACAGTGCGGTGTGCCGGGTGCGCTGATCGTGTTCCAGGTCGTCGCCGGAGAAGACCAGCGGCGCCGGGGGCCGTGGTGGTGGTGGTGGTGGTGCGCTGCGCGGTTCGCGGGGCGCGGGGTCCAGCTGGGTCATCATGGCCTCTTCATCGATGGGACGTCGGTTGCGGTGCGCAGGGTGAGCGCGGCACCGAGGGCAAGCAGGGTGAATCCGCCGAGCACCGCGGCCGCAGCCAGGTAGCCCGCCGTGCCCAGCGCCGCCCCGGCGGCGCCCGCGCCGAGGAACAACCCCAGGGACATGCCCGCGGCGTTCAGGCTCAACGCGGTGCCGCGCACCTGCCCGCAGCGGCGCACCAGCAGGGTCATCACCGCTGCGGAAACCACCGCATGGCTGGCCGAGAGCACCGCGGTGCCCAGCATCGCCAGCGGCAGCACCGGGGAAAGGTACACCCCGAGCAGGGCCAGCAGGCCGGTGCCCAGGGCGATGGCCATCACGGCCCGGGTGCGAACCTCGGAGTCCTGCGAGTTCAGCATCCGCCCGGCGAGCAGGTGCCCGAGGAAGAAGGATCCTCCGCTCAGGGACCAGACGAAGGCGAACCAGCCGGCTGTGAGCTGGAACCTGTCCGCATACAGCGGTGCGAGGAAGGCCAGGTGCCCCATCAGCGCGCCGGACCGCCCGAAGGAAACCAGCAACAGGGCCCGTGCCCCCGGGATGGCCGCCAGCGTGCGGAATGCGGCCACATATCCCAGCCGCGGGGCCGGCTCTCCCGCGCCGGGGTTTGCGCGGCCGTAGCGCACCAATGCGGGCGCCAGCGCGAGGGAGAGCACGGCGATCGCGATGAGATTGCCCTGCCAACCCCACCACAGTGCCGGCAGCACCAGCAGCGGCGCCCCCACGGTGGAGGCCAGGGTCTGGGCGGTCATCACCAGGGTGGCGGCACGGCCCGCGGCGGGAGTGGTCCCGAAGCGGTCCGCGGCGGCGGTGGACAACGCCGGGTAGAGCAGCGCGTTGGACACCCCGGTGGCCAGGCAGAAGGCCGCCAGCGCGGCCAGCCCGGAGAAGGTCCCGAGCACCGCGGCGATGCCCAGCAGCGTCAGGGCGGCGGCGGCCACGCGGCCCGGGGCGATGCGCCCGATCAGCGGGGCCAGCGCGACGCCGGTGAGCACCGCGCCGACCCCGGCCAACCCGCGCAGGGAGCCGACTTCTGCAAAGCCGGCCCCGGCCCAGTCGGCGATCGGCACCAAGAAGGTGGAGAGCACGGTGAAAGGCAGCAGGCCCACGGCCGAGGCCAGCAGGGCCGGCCAGATCTCGGCGATGATCCGCCGTTCACTGGGCAGCTTTTCGGTGGTTTCCAGTTCGGTCTCGCTCATGCCGCACTTCCGATCCCGGCGCGGATCATGCCCAGGTCCTCGCCGAAGTCCTGCACGGCGAAGGCCGCGGAGCGCGGCTGGCCGCCCAGTGCCTGCGCCGCCTGCGTCAGCGCGCCCTCGTAGGCGGCCAGCAGGCCATCGATCGTCGGGCAGGGAACCGCCAGGTGCCGGGCAAGGCCCTGGATGACCTTGGTGCGGTAGTAGTCTTCCTTCGGCATCCGCGGCACGTCCCAGTGGCCCGCGTCGTTGCGGAAGATCGGCCGGATGGGGATGGCGGAGAAGTCGAAGTACCTCCCGTCCGCGCTTGGTTCGGAGAAGGGGTCCACCAGCAGCGAGGCGTAGCGCACGTAGACGAGGTACTCCTGGTGGATGGCCGGCAGCTGCTCGAATGCGGCCACCTGCTCCGGGTCGATGCTCTGCGGGTGCACCGGGTAGCCGTCCCGGAGCATGAAGGCCAGCAGGTTGACTCCCTTCCCGCCCAGCGCGGCGACGATGGCCGAAAGCTCCCGCCACTGCTGGACCATGGCGTGGATCATCGACGGGGTGACCGGTCCCTCGGGGTAGAGCTTGTAGACGTATTGCGTCGGCTGCGCCGCGGCGAACACGGCGCGCAGCGTGACCTCGTTCATGAACAGCGCCGGATGCACGTACAGGGAGATGTTCCGTGCCTCGGCCTCCGCCGGCAGGCCGAGAACCGTCATGTCGGTGCCCGCCGCTTCGTGCACCGCGCGCAGCCGCTGCACTGCGGGCGAAGCGCCGCGGCTGGATCCGGCGTAGATGCGGGCCTTGGCCCCGGCGGTCAGCACCGAGGCGCCCGGGTTGCCCTGAAGCCAGCGGGTGTCGCCCAGGTAGCTGGAGAAGCTGATGACCTCCGGATCGGCGCCCTGGGCCCTGGCGTACTCGCGCACTAGGGACCCGGATCCCAGGGTGGGCGAGAGCAGCACGATGCGTTCGAATCCGGCCAGCACACCAGGTGCCAGTTGGCGCAGCACCGGGAGGTAGGCGTCCGCGGTGACCGCCAGGACCAGCGTATTCCATGTCCCGGACACGGACCCGTATCCGCGGAACCGCTGCTCGATCCGGCACTCCCCCGCCAGCGCGGCGTGGGTGGCGTTCTGCACCTCGGCCCGGACGGTGCCCGCGTTGGCACCTAGCGCGGCGAAGAACGCCGCCGAACGCCCGGACTCACGGCCCGCGATGCCCAGTGCCCCGGGCAGCCGCCCGAGCAGCACGGCGCTTTGCACCGCAACCGGGCCGGTCCCGGCGATGAGGATGTTTCCCAATTCGTCCATCTGCTAAACGTCTTTTCTGCTCGAGCACTGCTTTACGTACAGCGCGATATCGAATACCTGGTCAGGCCGGCGGATGGTGTCGGCCAGGCGCCAGAGCGCGGGGTCGACCTCCTGCATCGGGTAGTTGAACAGCGATTTCAGACCGTCCCCGAAGCGCATGGCCACCACGACGTCCTCGCGGGTCAGGGAGTGCATCTGGTGCAACACCTCGTATTTCACGGGCACCGTGGAGCTGATCACGATGTGGGTGGCCGCGGAAATGAAGTCCAGCTCGTGGATCTCGCGTCCCTCCAGCGTGATGTCCAGGCCTTCTCCCAGCAGGGCCACGACCCGGCGCCCGAGCGCAATGGACTCGGCATCGATGTCGATCCCGAGCGTGGATGCGCCGGTGAGCGAGGCGACGTTCAGCAGCGTCATCGGGAAGGACCCGGAGCCGACGAGCAGCAGCTTCGAATCCTTGGTCGGTGCCACGGCCCCGAATTCCTCGGCGATGCAGGATTCGATGTTGGCGAAGTAGCCTTCCGCTCCCGACTTCCCCTCCAGCAGACGCAGCGCGCGGTACTTCTCGATGACCGCCACGCAGCGCGCCGACTGCGTGCGCAGCTCCTCCACCAGGTCGGCCGTGCCGGCAGCCGCGGCGAAAAGCGCAAAGGGGGCCTCGTTGCCCGGCTCGGTGACGAAGCGCGAGTAGTCCGCCAGCAGCTCTTCGAGCTCGCCGGCGTGCCGGGTCGAGCCGTCGTACCCGTTGGCGGCCGAGTTGAAGCGGCGCAGGTAGTCGCGCAGCGTGCCCGGCAGGCCCGCAGCGGTTCCGCCGGGCACCGGCGAAATGTCGATTGCTGATTCAGTCATGGATATATGCCGTTCCTTCTGCCACGAGGTCGACCTGCCCGGTGACCCGCAGACCGGTCACCTTTCCGGAGCCGTAGTCGGCGTGGACGTGCATGGTGCCGCCGGGCTGCCGCACGGCGGCGGACACCGGTGCCAGGGCCTTCGCGGCCAGGTAGGCGCCGAGCGAGGCGGTTCCCGAGCCGCAGCTTCCCTCCCACACCAGGCTGTCCAGTGCCGGGACGTTGATCAGCGGGGCCAGCTCGCCGCGCACCGGGTCGTAGAGCATCACCCCGACCACGGAGACGCCTTCGCTGTTCCCCAGCTGCGCGGCCGTCTGCTCGGCCCGCTCGCGCAGCACCGCATCGTGCCCGGAGCACTCGATGACCAGGTGCACCGCATCGGCATACCGCACCATGGCGGCCCTCGAGGGGGCGCCCGAGGGGGCGCCCGGGAACGGGTACGGATCGATCCGGATCGGCAGTGGACTGGCCAGCTGGCAGCGGTATCCCGAGTCCTGGCGTTCGACACGGCAGTCCAGCAGGTCCGCTGCCCCCGAAGCCTCCAGGCGGAGCTCGACGGGGCCATCCAGGCCCTGCGTCGCGGCGTGGAGCGCGGCCAATGCCATGGTGGCGTTGGCGCAGAACTCGTCCCCCGCCATGTGCAGGCGCAGCTGTGCCTCGGGCGATTCCGCCGGCAGGACGAACCCGACCTGCTCGGCGTGCACATGCTCGGCGCGCAGCAGTTGGTCGGCGATGGCGCGGTAGTGCCGCACCGGGTGCCTGCTGGTGACCAGCAGGGTGGTGTTGCAGGTCGGGCTCAGCTTGACGAAGTCGACCTCGGTGGTGCCCCGGGACATGGCGTGGCGCGGCCTGCTCCGTGCGGGCACCCCGGGTGCGCGCCGGCGTGCGGCAGTGTGCGCAGGCCGGCGCAGCTGTGCCGGCTGGCTCATGGGGTGGCCAGCCGTTCGGCGAGCAGCTCGACCCCGTCAACGGCCAGCGGGCCGGGCGAGGAATAGTAGTAGTTCAGCGGCACCACGGCCGTGTCGACGTTGACCGCCTCAAGTCCATCGAGCTCGGGCCTGGCGCGTAGCTCTTCGAGCACGTCCTGGTCGGTTTCCATCGCCGAGGATCCGGTGGGAAGGTACATCGCGAAGACCTTGTCGGCAGCGCTGGCGACCAGCTCCTCGGTTGACGGTTCGAAGTAGCGCTTGGGCACATCGCTGAACACGTTCTCCAGGCCCAGCAGTGACATCTGCTCCGAGACCAGCGACTCGTGCCCGTAGGACCCAAGGGTGCCAGCGGCCGGCACGTACAGGGAGAGCGCGCTTTGCCCTGCCCCTTCGTCGATGCGCTGCGCGGCAGCCGAGACGCGGTCCCGCATGTCCTGGACGGCTCCGGCTGCCACCTGCTGGGTCCCGAATAGACGGCCGTAGGACTCGACGTCCCGGTAGATCTGGTCGAACCCGCTCAAGCCGCCGGTGGAGCGACCTTCGAAACCGGCGCAGTAACCGCTCACCGTCAGCATCTGAACACCGGCCTGCTTGAGGCGATCCGCGAGGGAATCGAGGTCGACCCCCGCCGCGATGTCGGTGCCGATGACAACGTCGGCCCCCGAACCGAGGATCATCTCGTAGGAAACGTCGTGCGAGTCTTCGGTAACCCGTTCGGCCCCTTCGACCGCGGCCTTCGTCGCTGCGTCGAAGGGCACTTCCAGGCTGCCCGCGTAGTGCGTCAGCTTGTCGCCCGCACCGGCGGCAACCAGCAATGCCGGCGCCTCCGATCCGACCGCGAGCACCCGCTGCGGTGGTGAGTCGAACACGACTTCCCGACCGCAGCTGTCCAGGCTGATCGGACCGGCCGTCGCGCCATTTGCGGCGCTGGACACGGAGCCGGCCGGGGCACCGCACGCAGTCGCGACCGCCAATATGACGGCGGGCATGACAACCATCCAGGGATTGATTCTTTTCATCGATTAGCACTCCATTTTCGGTGGCCAAGGCTGCGACGCTCAGTCGCCGGGGACACATCTGGCCAGCACCTCGTAAACACTAATGAGAATCATTATCATTTGTCAAAACGAAGGCGAGGTCTCTCCCCAGGTTCCCGCAGGTCACCCTCGGTTGCCGAGATGACTTGCCCGCTTAGCGCGGATCCTCATCGGGCCTGGGCATCGTACTGGCAATGGCGACACAATCGGAGACACCACGTAACACGCCAAGTCCCATTCGAAAAGGGGTCAAAGGAGGAAAAGGACTCCATCCTTGACGAGGCGACCATACGGCCAGTTGGCCGGATATTTCATGGGACGCCAGCAGGCGGCCGGTCTCGTGATTTTCCAGGAGCCGGTGTCCGGTAGCGGCCCTGGGCACGCGGGCGGCGGACGTGTCGCCGGTCGGGTGGTCGGGTGAAAATTGTAGGTCAGCGAAGCCCTGGACGTGGCTGACGCCAGGCAGGCAAGCCTGGAGCCCGGGCGAACTCAAGGGCAGGCCGCTAAACACCGCTTAAACCAAGGAATCCCCAACCACCGCAAAGTGGTTGGGGATTCCTTGCTCAGGACTTAGGCCTCGAGCACGACCGGTACGATCATGGGCTTGCGGCGCAGCTTGCGCGACACCCACGAGCCGATGACGCGGCGGACGATCTGCTGCAGCTGCTGCGTGGTGTGCGTCGGGTTGTTGCGCACCGCATCCTCAAGAGCCTCGGCGATCTTCGGCTTGATCTCGTCAAACACATTGTCGTCCTCGGCCACGCCGCGGGCGTGGATCTCGGGTCCGGAGATCAGCTTGCCGGTCTGGCGGTTGATCACCGAGATGATCGAGATGAAGCCCTCCTCGGCCAGCGTGACGCGGTCCTTGAGGTCCTCATCGGTGATGGTGCCGACCTTGGAGCCGTCCACGTAGACGAACCCGCAGTCGACCTGGCCGACGAGCTTGGCCACGCCGTCCTTGAGGTCGACGACCGAGCCGTCCTCGGTGAGCAGCACGTTCTCCGCCGGCACCCCGGACTGGGCGGCCAGGCGGGCGTTGGCGATCAGGTGCCGGGTCTCGCCGTGCACCGGCATCACGTTCAGCGGCTGAACGATGTTGTAGCAGTAGAGCAGCTCGCCGGCCGAGGCGTGGCCCGAGACGTGGATCTTGGCCATGCCCTTGTGGATCACGTCTGCGCCCAGGCGCATCAGCCCGTTGATCACGCGGAACACCGAGTTCTCGTTGCCCGGGATCAGCGAGGAAGCCAGGATGACGGTGTCGCCCGGGCCGACCTGGATCCGGTGGTCGCCGGTGGCCATGCGTGAGAGCGCGGCCATCGGCTCGCCCTGCGAACCGGTGGACATCAGCACGACCTTGTTGTCCGGCAGCTTGTCCACGTTCTTCATGTCCACCAGGATCCCGGCGGGGATGTGCAGGTAGCCCAGCTTCTCGGCGATGGTCATGTTGCGCACCATGGAGCGGCCGATGAAGGCGACCTTGCGTCCGTGGACGGCGGCGGCGTCGATGACCTGCTGCACGCGGTGCATGTGCGAGGAGAACGAGGCGACGATGATGCGCTTGCGGGCACGACCGAAGAGGGCCTCGAGCACCGGGCCGATTTCCTTTTCCGCGGTGGTGAAGCCGGGGACGTCCGCGTTGGTGGAGTCGGTCATGAACAGGTCCACGCCCTCGTCGGCCAGGCGGGCAAAGTGGCGCAGGTCGGTGATGCGGCCATCGAGCGGCAGCTGGTCCATCTTGAAGTCGCCGGTGTGCAGCACAGAGCCGCCCTCGGTGCGGATGAACACGGCCAAGGCGTCCGGGATCGAGTGGTTGACCGCGACGTATTCGGTCTCGAACGGGCCGAAGGTCTCCACGTCGCCCTCGGCAACCTGGCGCAGCACCGGCTTGATGCGGTGCTCCTCCAGCTTGGCCGAGATCAGCGCGAGGGTGAGGCGCGAGCCGATCAGCGGGATGTCCGCGCGCAGGCGCAACAGGTACGGGACTGCACCGATGTGGTCTTCGTGGCCGTGGGTGAGCACGACGCCGACGACGTCGTCGAGGCGGTCCTTGATGTAGCTGAAATCGGGCAGGATGACGTCCACGCCCGGCTGGTGCTCCTCGGGGAAGAGCAGTCCGCAGTCGACGATCAGCAGTTTGCCGTCAATTTCGAAGACGGCCATGTTCCGCCCGATCTCACCCAGGCCACCGAGCGGCACAATGCGCAGGGTGCCCGGCTTGAGCTTGGGAGGAAGGTTGTGGAGCACCGTATCGGTGACCACGGATGAGGAATCGGTCATGAATAACTTACCTTTCTAGATCTCCCATCCGCCCTCGCGCAAATCGGTGCGGATGGTTTCGAGTTCCGTTTCCGACGGTGCCACAAGCGGCAGCCGGACCACGGTGTTCGGCAGGACTCCCTGCCAGTTAAGAATGTGTTTTGCCGCAACGGCGCCCTGGACGTGGCTCATCACCGCGCGCTGGATCGGGTCCAGCTCGAAGTGGGCTTTGCGGGCGGTCGCCAGGTCACCGGCGAGCATCGCGTCAACCAGGATGCGGTACTTGGCCGCGGCAATGTGGGCGGTGACCGAGACGACGCCGACGGCGCCTGCTGCCATCAGCGGCAGGGTCAGTCCGTCGTCGCCGGCGTAGACATCGAGGTCGGTGTTCGCCAGCACCGTGGTGGTGGACTGGTAGTCGGCCTTTGCGTCTTTCAGGGCCACGACCAGCGGGTTCTTCGCCAGCTCGATGATGGTCTCCGGGGCCATGGCAATGCCGGCGCGTCCCGGGATGTCATAAAGCATCACCGGCAGCTGCGTCGCTGCGACGATGGCCTCGACGTGGGCAATGACGCCGGCCTGGGAAGGCTTGTTGTAGTACGGGGCGGTCACCAGGATGCCGTGCACCCCGGCGTCCTTCGCCGCAAGCGAGAGCTTGATCGAGTGCGCGGTGTCATTGGTGGTGGAGCCGGCCAGGACCTTGGCTCGGTGCCCCACGGCCTTGACCACGGCAGCGAACATGGCAACGTTTTCCTCATCGCGAAGCGTCGAGGTTTCCCCGGTGGTGCCGGTGACGACCAGGCCGTCGCAGCCCTCGTCGACGAGCTTGATGGCCAGCTTGGCGGTCGCATCGTAGTCGACCTCCCCGTTGTCCTTGAAAGGTGTCACCATGGCGGTGAGCACCGTTCCGAAGGTGTGGTTCTTGCCCGGGGTATGCAACGCAGTTTCAGCCATGACTCCAAGGTTACACTTTGCACGCACCAAGCCTTGATTCGGCGCATGCGTTTAGGCTGTAAACATGACGCAATTCTCCTCCCGCAGCACCCGCCACCGGGCCCCGGGCTCCGGCGCGGCCGGAACACGCGCCCGCATCGCGGGAGTCGACGCCGCCCGCGGACTGGCACTGCTGGGGATGGTCGCGGTGCACATCATGCCGCTGCGCGTGCTTGATGCCGGCGGCTCCCCCGAAGCCACCTGGGCCGCCACGCTGTTCTCCGGACGGGCCTCGGCGCTCTTCGTGGTGCTCGCCGGGGTGGGGCTCGCCTTGCTCTCCGGCGGCTCCGGAAACATCGGAGCGCCCAAGCTGGCCGGGGTGCGCCGCTCGGTGGCGGTGCGGGCGCTGCTGGTCTTCGTCCTGGGCCTGGGGCTGGGCATGCTGGACACCAATGTGGCAGTGATCCTGGTCCACTACGCGGTGCTGTTCCTGTGCGCGATCCCGTTCCTGGGGATGCGCGCCCGCACCCTGGGGTTCTGGGCCGCCGGTTGGCTGGCCATCTCCCCCTTCGCCCTGTACCTGGCCCGCCCCTGGGCCATGGAATGGCTCGACCCGCACCGGCTGGGTGCCTCCCCGCTGCCCGAGGACATGTTCTCCCCCGCGGTGTTTCTGGCCGACCTGCTGCTCACCGGCTACTACCCGCTGCTGGTCTGGTTCGGCTTCATCCTGGCGGGTCTCTGCGTCGGACGCCTGGCTCTGGAGCGGCCGCCGGTGGCCCTGTCAATTGGGGTTTTCGGCGCGGGCCTGGCGGTGGGAGCCAAGGCCCTCTCGGCCTGGCTGTTGGCCCAGCCAGGTGCGTTGGCCGCACTGGCCAATGCCGCGAACCAGGAGTCCAGGGAGCTGTCGGTGGCGTTGGTGACGGGACAGCGCCTGGGCAATGCGGCGGACAGCGGCTGGTTCCTGGCGATCTCGGCCCCGCATTCGGGCGCCCCGCTGGATGTGCTGCACGTCGTCGGTTGCGCGCTGGCGGTGCTGGGAGCGGCGCAATTGGTGTGCATGGCCCTGTCCGCGCTCTTCGGGCAGGTCGGCGAGATACTGATCTGGCCGCTGACCGGCGCAGGCGCCGCAACGCTCACGCTCTATGCCACGCACCTGGTGGCACTGGATCTCTTCAGCGACATCTCGGCACCGCTGCCGCGCACCGGATTGTTCATCATTTACGCGGTGGGCTGTCTGCTGGCCGGGCTGGTGTTCAAGTTCCTGGGACGACGCGGGCCGCTTGAGGCGCTGGTGCACACCGTGTCGCGGACGCTGGGACGCAGCGGCTAAGGGGCAAGGACCAAGGGCAAGTGCCAAGGGGAAAGCCCCCAGTCCGGAGCGGCTATTGCCGGTCCCGTTGGCCGGTGGCACTGTGGACGCATGGCGATCTCGGTGCGGGCGGCAACGGAATTCAACGACGTCAAGACGATGCTCGGACCGAAAAGGAACCCCGAGGCGAAGGCTTGCTGGTGTTTGGGCCACCGCCTCGGCTCGGCAAGGAACCACGAAAGCCAGAAGCAGAGCGCCGAACTCGTGCGCGTGCTGTGCGCCGAGGATCCGCCGCCCGGGGTCCTCGCGTACGAAGGCGACGAAGTGGTCGGCTGGGCGGGGGTGCACCCGCGGGCAGACACGGCACTTGCGCGCAGCCGCACGATTCCACACGTGGATGATCTTGAGGTGTGGTCGGTGTGGTGCATCCGGGTACGGGCAGGACATCGCGGCCAGGGTATTTCCCACGCGCTGCTGGCAGGCGCGGTGGAATTTGCCCGGGGCTACGGGGCGCCGGCCATCGAGGGGTACCCGTTGGACAACCAGGGCAGAAAGACCGATTCCACCATGGCATATGTTGGCACCCGCGCCCTCTTCGAACGGGCGGGATTCACGAAGGCCGCCGACACCGACTCGATCATGGGCGGCTTCCGGCGCGTCCTGATGCGTCTGGACCTGCGCTGAGGAGGCAGCGGCGCCGTCGCCTTCCAACGGCTCGGAATCCTCCACGATCGCCCAGACCGTTGCGGTGTGGTGTGTCGCCTTCCTCGGCGTGTAGCGATGTGAAACCGTGAAGAACATGGAGACCACACCCCGGCCAGAAGAACGCCTGCCGCCCCTGAACGTCGGCGAGAAGTTCCTGCTTGGGCTCTGGGTGTTCTCCAACGTGGCACTCGTTGCCGCGCCCCTGTTCGGCGGCTACGCAGGCGCCTGCCTGATCTACGGATTCGACGCCGTCCGCCCCGGGGTAGCACCTTGGGCGGCATTGATCATGGTGGGGATCCTGGTTGCGTGGCTGGTCATCAGCCATATTGTCGACCTGATCCTGCGCAGGACCATGGCGCAACGGCACGCGGTCCTCAGGGAGGCGGTGTCCACGCTGATTGGTGTCGTGATCCTGGCCGCGCTGTACGGCATCGTGTTCACCGAAGCGGTGCCAGCACTGGTGGCCGCCGTCTTCGCCAGCATTCTGCTGCTCGCATGCATTCCGCTGGTGAAGCTGCTCGAGAAACGGGCACCGGCCGAAGGTGCCCCGCCGGCCACCTAGACCTGTCAGGATGGTTTGACGGCGGTGTATGCCCCCGAACGCCGCCGGTTGAGGCGGCATGACGCAATCCACGACCGAAACCTAGGTGCGATGAAGAACGACCCGCGGCGAATGCCGGGCGACCCGCTGAGTCCCCACGAGCGCGCCCTGCTGGAGATCCTGTGCTCGGGGAAATGGCCCGGAACAACGGAGGCACGCGAACAGGCGGCCCATGCTCGCTGGGGCGGGCGGGATTTTGACGAGTGCGAATGCTTTCTGGTCGATATTCCAGGGCACCTGAATCTTCCCAGGATTCCGAAGCGTTCGGGCGGGCCATTCGCGACCGTGGACGTCCATGATGGAGACGTTGCGCTGGGGCACCTGAACCTATGGGCCGTGGACGGGCTCCTGCACTCGGTGGAGTACATGACGTTCGACGTTCCGGATGAGCGGCTCCCCGCCATGGAACAGCTCGGCGACGGACCGTTTAGCTGAGGGGTCCGTCCAAGATCGCGCCCGGTTCCGATCCTGGAGCCGCTCCCCGCACATGTGGTGCGGGTCGGGTCGTCGAGGCCCGGAGCCGCGGCCGCACCTGTACCGGGCACGGAGCGGGTGCAGGCTCAGAGGCGAAGGAGGAGGGTGCCCTCGTCGAAATACGGTCCGGCGGGAACGAACCCCAGACGCTCATAGACCGATCGTGCGGGGTTTCCCGCTTCGACGCTGAGGCTGATCGCGGGCAGTGCCTGGGAACGTGCCTGTTCGAGGATTCCGGCAATGAGTCGGGTTCCGAGCCCCCGGCCGCGTTGCCCCTCGGCAACCCAGACGCAGAGTTCGGGGATCGACTCGGCGACAAAGCCGTAGCCCGGGTCCGTCGGGTCGAAATAGCGCAGCCAAACGACGCCAACGGCTTTTCCGTCCGGGTCTTCGGCCACCAGGCCGAAGTCGTCCTTCCCGGGCCACCGCGTGAAATAGTGGGCGATGGCAGGAATCTGCTCGATTTGCTCAAGCGTGAACCGTGGCCCCGGCCAGTTCATATTTCCCAAGGTGGCCCGCGCCAGCAATTCCTCCTCACTAAACCGGAGCACGCGAAGCGTGGACGTTTCTCCCCCAAAGTTCCTCATGTCTGCCACCCTACAGATTCGGGCCTGCCGCTTCCACGATATGTCGGCCCACGTCGGCCTATGGGCCGGAGACGAGGGTGACGGTCTGCAACAGGCCCGGCACCAGCACCAGCCCCAGCAGGCCCGAGGCGATGGCCCAACCCAGCGACCCCGCGCGCCAGGCCAGCCAGGCGCCGACGAGTCCCAGAAGCACGGGCGCGACCATGAACCACGCGGGCAGCAGAGCTCCGCTTCCGCCCCAGTCGGGCAGCAGCAATGTGATGGCCACGGCAAGTGCCATGAGGATCCAAGTGGCAAGCAGCTTCCGGCCGCGGGGCGGAACGCTATTTGCCCGCGGTGATGGCGTGGTCATGTGATGCTCCCGGTCCGGCTTTCGAAGCCCGGGACCGACAATTCCCCGGCGACCATCGCCGCCCGGTGCGTCTTCCGCACCCACTCTGTCTTCAACGCGCCATAGAGATGCGGAAACAATTCCCCGTCGCCGCCGTCCTCCAGGCGGATCTCTACTCCCGCGGCGGCAATCGCTGCGGCGTCGAGCTCCAGCACCACCAGCTCGCCGGAGAAATCGGGGTAGATGTGGCCGGCGACCACCGGGAGCTGCCCCGGAGACGAGCAGTGGATGAAACCGACCTCGGCCAGCGTTGCGCCCCGGGTCGATTGTCGATACTCGCCAGCGGTCTGGGCGCGTTCCCATGAACTAAATTCGGTCAGGTGCAGGACGGCTTCCATGCTCCCAGCATAGGCAGAGGCGCGAGTTTGCCGGTGCACCCCTCAACGGAAAAGCGCCCGGCGGACGGTTATTGTCCACCGGGCGCTTCCCGGGTTCCCGCTACTTGTCCAGCTGCAGCCCAACAAGCACCGGATCATGGTCCGAGGAGCGGAACTGGTCCGGGGAGAACAGCTGCGCCACGTTGTAGTTGTAGCGGCTGTACTCGTACGCCACCGACTCGGTGGCGTTGATGTTCCAGATCGTTTCCCCGGTGACCTGCTGCGCAACCTCGGGCGAACCGAGAATATGGTCCAAGGAGCCGGTGCGGCCCGCGAAGAGGTAGCTGCGGGTATCCGCCGCTGCACCAAGATCCACGTATCCGGCCTCGGCCAGCACCTGGATCGGTTCCTCGGCGGAGTATGCGTTGAAGTCCCCGGCCAGCAGCACCTTGTTGGTGTTGCGTTCCTTCTTCAATCCTTCGGCGAAGTCCACCAGGGCCTCGGCCTGCTCGACGCGCGCGGCGTTCCAGGCCCCGGCGCCGTCGCCCTTGTCGGCGTTCTCCGAGCCGTCCTTGGGATCCGAGCCCTTGGACTTGAAGTGGTTCGCCAGAACCAGGAAGCGGCTCTTGGAATTCCCGCCGACGGCCTGGAATGCCTGCGCCAGCGGGTCGCGGGCGTTGTCGAATGCCGCGTCGTCCAGGATGACCGACTCGTCGATGGGCTTCACCGCGGCGCCCTTGTAGATCATCGCGGTACGAATGACATCCTCGTCGGCCGGAACCGACTCGGGGCTTGGCACGAACTTCCACTGCTGCTTGCCCGCGGCCTGGTTCAACGCATCCACCAAGGTGGCCAGCGCTTCATCGCGCTCGAGCCCAAAACGGGCGGAGTTCTCGATCTCCTCCAAGACCAGCACGTCGGCGTCGAACGTGTTCAGCGCCGAGACGATCTTGGCCTGCTGACGCTCGAGGCTCTCGCCATTGGCCGCACCGCGTGCGTCGCAGCCGCCGCGCACGGTGACCGGCTGGCCTTCCCGATCGGTGTAGTAGGTGCAGCCCGAGAGCTGGTCCCCGGTGGTGGTGAAGTAGTTCAGGACATTGAAGCTGCCCACGGTGACGTTTCCGCCAACATCGGCCGGTCCCTCCGGCTTGATTTGTGCAAAGGCTGCCGGGATATCGGCATCCTCTGACCCGACGACCTGCCCCTGCGGCTGCATCCGCCACAGGTCGTAGCGGTAGTCCATGATCACCGGAGAGGTGAAGGTGGCCTGGGCACCGACGCTGACACGATGCCCTGCCGAAAGATACGGAAGCGGAACGGACTTGTTGGATCTTGCACCGAGGAAGTTCAAGGTGGCGCCGTCATCCAGCACCAGGGCACGACGTTCATTCTCGGCTTCCAGGGCTTGGGCTTGGGCACTGCCCGGGGCAAAGGCATCGGTGGCCTGGCGCAGGGTGCGCTCGCCGGGAAGGATCTCGCTGGTGCCTTCGGCGAGGGTCATCTCGCCGAACTGGTTCAGCGAATAGTTGTCGGCCACAGTCCATTCACCCTGCGGATCGACGAGCATGGATTCGAAGCGCTCACGTTCGTTGTCCGCGGAGGGGATGTCGATGGCCAGGGGCTTGACGGCATCGGCTGGCTCGGTGAGCACCTCGATGTCGGAGGCCGAGGCGCTGATCTGGGTCAGCCCGAAGTATTCCCCGACCGTTCCGGTGACCTGGACATGGTCGCCCACGGCAACCTTGGCCACCCCGCTTGGCGAGTAGACGAAGATACCCGAGCTGCCCTCGGCGGAAACCTCGCTTCCGCTGCCCGCACTTTGGACGTAGAAGCCGCGAATGCCGCCCTCGGCATAGGCGCCGGTGACCACCGCACGCACGGTGACCTGCTGGCCAACCATGCCGCTCGCGGCACCCGTGCCCTGGATTTTCTCGATGGAGGTCGTTTCGGTGACTGCTGCCGTGGCCGGGGCGATTGCCCCCACGGCCATCGCGGCCGCCAAGGTGACGGTGGCGAAAGCCGCCGTTGCGCTCTTCTTCATGATTTCCCTCGGTCGTCTGTCGCTCCGTGACGCGGTGGCGCACGGTATGTATAGCCCGATCAGATTCGATCACCGGGAAATGAATTCGGCATGAATGGCACTTGAACCGCGCCGATGACCTTCACCGGGTGGCCATTGAACCATCCAAGACGATGCGTGGCACCGCGTCCAGCGTATTGGCTACCCCAAACCAGTGGAATCGGATGGATTCAGCACTGTTGCCATGCCGTCGCTAATGAGGATTACTCAACCGCAGTGCGCAACGGGACCACGCCAGCAATTTGGTTCTGGAAAGAATCACGTGTGGGTCGAACGAATGAGGATTGATGCGGGTCGATGTTGTAAATGACTCAACGACGACCTGGAATACCGGAAGAACTATTTCCGCTCGCACACCGAGAGGATCGTCACCACCGGTCTCATGAGCAAGGCGAGGCTGACAGTGATCTCGGCATTCGCCCAGCTCGAGCGCGACCAGCTGGCGGAACGGACACGCGCCGGAAAGGCCTTGCGAGTCACCTCGCGCACTCGAGACAAGTCCTCACGCCGCCCCACTCGTCGGTGGCCCTGCAACGGTGACGGACTGTAAAGCACTCGTCGCCTACGAATTCTCCGTCGGATTGAGTGACCGCCTCGCCCCCGCAACAGGTATCAACCCTCGACTTTGAACTGCGGGCAGGCAATGCGATCAAGGCTCAGCGCACAATGTTGAGCAACTTGATAAGGGCTCCCTGGAGGGAGCCCTGGAAGGGCTTGACGTTGCTGGTGACTTTGCCCATCAAGCGGTCGGACTGGCGAAGTTGTGTCATCACGCGCCCATGGACCGTGTCGACCTGGCCGTCCGGGAGGGTCACGGTCGCCTTGCGGGATTCCCCCTGGCAGTCGTGCGCGGTATTGACCGCGGAAATGCCCGCGAGAACGACTTCGGCACCATCCTCCGTGTTGAGGCTGGAGCTCTCCTCGGCAAAATCAAGAATACTGGCGGTGCACTCCATGACAGCCCGATGGGCACTATGCTTCGGGCTGGTCGACGCTATGGCTGCCTCCCGGCCGAGCTCCTTGAACTTGCCAAGAATGGCACCTTGTCCTTCCCAGGTGATCGTCAGCGGCAAGTTCAATTTCCACTCCACATTTTCAGGGGGACTGGCGATTCGCACGGCCGTCCCGGGGCTGAGGTAGATGGTATTTCCCAGCTTGGTCTTCTGAGAAACCACCGCATGGAAAGTGTCGACCTGCAGCTCTAGATCGGGGTCGCTGCTGGGCGTGTGATGTAGTGCCTGATTCCAGGTGATTCCCGGTAGCACCCACACTGCCTTGGAACGGTTGCGGAGCCACGTCTGAGCTTTTCCTGTGGAATCATAGCTGGCGCATGCGTCCCATTGTTTTAGGTAGGCCGCCTCATCTTCGTTGGTGGTGCTCATATCCAATGCCGACCCCTCACCAACCGCGGTGCACACCTCTTGGGAGGATGCCTGCTTGTACGCAGTGGGGCTCGGGATGGTGCTGGGTCCAGGGGGAGTTTCATCATCCCCGCAAGCGCTGAGCATGAGGGCTAGTGCGACAACTAAGACCACTTGTCTTTGCATGGCTTCAGTGTGGGCTTAGGGGTGGGCAAAAGGAAGAGCGCCGCGACTACCGCCCGCCTTGCCTCAAGCACATTCTGCGAGACGCTATCCTCAGCAAAACCGGTTCGTCGCTGAAGGCGGAGACGTTCAACGCCTAGCTGAGGGGACGGCTCAATGGCGGCTCAAGGCCTGCCGGTATGGCATTCTCTGCCACGCGCTGCCAGGATCTGCCGTATGTGGTCTGCAAGCGAAGATTTCTCAGCTGCATCCTCCGTCGAATTGCCCTAGCAGTGGTGTCCAAGCTGTCTGGCAGCCCCTTGGACCTTCCAGTCGACGCGAAATTGGCTCCTAATCGGCACACGCAAGCTTCTGAAACGAAACCCCTGTTTTCAGAGGCCGGAAGTGCGGCTCAACTTGGAAAAACTGGTAGTTGAAGGTCCGCATAGCGAAGGTCTGCTTCATCTCAGGGTCCCTCAGCCGGCGTGGCGTTGGCATCGGGGTTCGATGGTGGAAGTGACCAGCGTGAAGATCGCACGGTGGCGCTTTTCCCAGAGCGTCCGGTCTGATGGGTCAGCTCCCACCGAGACCGCAATTCCACGAACGGCTGGTCCCCTGAGCACCGCCTCTTTCCATTCCTTGCCGGTACGGGGGCAATACCTTGAGTCCACGAAAAAAGCGCCCTGGAGCGGTTCCGGAAGAACCGCATCAGGGGGCATCGATCGTGCCTCGGGCTGTTTACTTGCCCTCGGCCAGGTAGAAGCCGATGGCCGTGCGCATCGACTCGCGGGCGCGGCGCCGGTCCCCCGCGGCGTCGTAGGCCAAGGCCAGGCGGTGCCAGGACTTCCAGGAGTCGGGGTTGGCCTCGGCCTCTTCCTTGTACTGCACGAAGTCCTCGTCGGCGGCGGCCTTGACGATGCGTCCCGAGGGGGTGCGCGGCAGGGTGTCCTCGGGCAGCAGGCCCTCGCTGGCCAGGATTGAGGCCATCTTCTGCGTGCGGGAGCCGAAGAGCACCTCGCGGACCAGGATCCACACCCCGACCAGCGGCACCACCAGGGCGGCGACGCCGATGACCTTGGCGACCGGTTCGTCGGCGGCGATGAAGCGCACGGCCGAGCCGAACGCGGCGACCAGGTAGAACACGAAGAGCAGCAGGATGGCGCCGACCCAGATCTTGGTTTTCATGGTTTTCTAGCGTCCCAACTCGAGGTAGCCGTCAAGGCCGTAGGTCAGCCCCGGGCGCGAGGCGACGGTGCGCAGACCCAGCAGCACGCCGGGCATGAAGGAGGCGCGGTCATAGGAGTCGTGGCGCAGCGTCAGCTGCTCACCTTCCCCGCCCAGCAGGACCTCCTGGTGGGCGACCAGTCCGCGTAGGCGCACCGAGTGCACGTGGATGCCGTCCACCACGGCACCGCGGGCACCGTCGAGCTGGGTTTCGGTGGCATCCGGGCTTGTTGCCACTCCCGCGGCCGCACGCTCGGCGGCGATCAGTTCCGCGGTGCGCACCGCGGTGCCCGAGGGGGCATCGACCTTGTTGGGGTGGTGCAGCTCGATGATTTCCACCGATTCGAAGTAGCGTGCCGCCGTGGCGGCGAAGGCCGAAGCCAGCACCGATCCCAGGGCGAAGTTCGGGGCGATGAGCACACCGGTGCCGGGGTTTTCGGCCAGCAGGCTGGTGAGGGATTCGCGCTTGGCGTCGTCCCAGCCGGTGGTTCCGACCACGGCATGCAGGCCATGGGAGACCGCGAAGCGCACGTTTTCCTCGGTACTGGCCGGGACCGACAAGTCGACCACGTGCGTGGCCCCCGCCTCCAGGATGGCTTCCAGCTTGTCTCCGCGACCCAGCGCTGCAACAAGTTCCATGTCCGTGGCGGCGTCGACGGCCTTGACGGCCTCGGCCCCCATTCGTCCCGATGCGCCGAGGACGGCGACTTTCAGTGGTGCACTCATGACTTCTAGGGTATCGGGAATTCGGTGCCGCTCTCGCGTCGGTGACGGGCACGGACCGGACGAGGTTGAGGTTGAGGTTCCTCCGGCGTCAGGACCCGATGCGTCCCAGTTCGTGCCCGGACTCATCGAAGGAGACCCGCGCCGTGGTGACGGGCTTGCGCAGCACCCCGGTCAGTCGATCGACGGCGTCACGGAAATGACGTTGGAGCAGGTCCACGGCGCCCTCGCCGTCGCCCGCGAGCACCAGTTCCAGCCGTTCCCGGTGGGCCCGGTGCAGGTCCGTGCGAATGACGTAGCCGCCGGGGTTGCCGAGGCTGGCCAGTCGCGTCTCCACGACCAGGTTGGCCATGTACTTGACCAGGCGAAGGTTCCCGGACGCTTTCACCATCTCGAAGTGGAAGTCCAGGTCCGCGTCGCCGATGGCTCGAGGGGATTCGAGGGCTTGGGGGCTGGCGTCAAGACCCTCAAGGCGGGTCAGCACCGCCGATGCGGCATGGAGGCGAATCGCCCGCTCCCCTGCGTCCGGCAGCCCTGCGATGACACGGATGGCGGCGCTCTCCACCACCAGGCGCGTTGCGTAGAGTTCCTCCAGGTCGGCCGGGCGAACGACGGCCACACTCAGTCCCTGCCCCGGAATGGAAACCAGCAGGCCGTCCTGGATGAGCCGCTGGGTGGACTCACGCAGCGAACCCCGGCTCACCCCGAGTTGCTTGGCCGCCTGGGCTTCCTGGATGGGGGTTCCGGGCATGAGCAGGCCTTCGTAAATGGCGTTGCGCAACTGGTTGGTTATCAAGTCGATAGTCGATGATCGCTGCACCCGAACCATGCTTGTCGCCGATGGCTGTTGACCCATGTCCACGGGTACTCCGTTCTTTCTTCGCCGTTGTTGCTGTGTCGGCTCCCTCAGCCCCCTTTGCCCCGCCAGCGAACCCAATCGTAACTTAATCGTGATTTATGCCTGTAGTTGCCGGATTCACGGCGAAACAAGCCCTACTGCCGCCTGATTCACTGCCATATACCGGTATTCGAGCTCACCGCTTGCACGCTGCCACCTTTTGTCAACAATCCAACGCCCCGAACATCGGATTGTCAATCGATCCTTTTCTGGCTAACGTGATCAACACCATACTGAGCGTCACCACCCACCACGATCGGGTCGGGTCTGCCTCACACGGGTGCCGCGACCCCTGACAGGATCCGGCGCACGGGGCGGCTTGGCCATCGCACCCCGAAAGAGGTTTCTCATGAAGCGCAGCATCACTCGCAGGCCGTTGCTGGCCACAGGCGTCGTCCTCGCCTCCCTGTCACTGGCCCTCAGCGGCTGTGCCGGATCAACCACCACCGAACAACCCGGCGGCTCCGCCGCCGCCCCCGCAGGCGAAGGAAAATTGCAGGCACTGAAGGACAAGGGCTCCATCACCGTCGCCATCGCCGGCGAGGCACCCTATTCCTACGAGGAGAACGGCGAGCCCACCGGCGCCACGATCGCCCTCGCCAAGAAGATCTTCGGAGACATGGGAATCAAGGAAGTCAACACCGTCTTGGTCGACTGGAACGGGCTGATTCCCGGCCTGACTGCCAACCGCTCCGATGCGGTCAGTGCGGGGATGTCTATTCTCCCGGAGCGTTGCGCCAACGCCGACTTCGCGGACCCAGAGATCATGTACACCACCGCCCTGATGACCCAAAAGGGCAACCCTAAGGGCCTGAGCGACCTCGACTCCGTCAAGGCGAAGATGGATGCCGGGGAAGACATCAAGCTCGCGGTGCTGGCAGGCGGCATCGAGGCCGGCTATGCCGATTCCCTCGGCCTCGACGTGCAGTCGGTTCCGGATGCCCAGACGGGCATGGACACCGTGGACAACGGCCGCGCCGATGCGTTCGCCATGACCGCGATCTCGCTGAACTTCATGGCCGACGAGAACCCGGACGCCAATGTCGAGGTCACGGAGGCCTTCGTGCAGGAGATCGACGGGGTTCCGCAGATCGGCGCGGGAGCCACCGTCTTCGCCCAAGGCGACGACGAACTGCGCGAGGCCTACAACGAGGGCCTGGCCAAGATCACCGAGTCCGAGGAAACCTACCTCGCCGTCGTGGGCGAATACGGCTTCACGGCCGAGAACCTTCCGCCCAAGGACCTGACCACCGAAGAGCTCTGCGAAGGCACACCGACCCCGTAGCCCCACCGTGACCGGTGGCGCCGGCCGTGAGGCCGGTGCCCCCGACGGGAACCGCCGGCACCCTGCGGCGATGGCGGAACGACTGCCCGTCTCCGGCCGGAGACACCGACGAGATCAATGACCCAAAGGAGTCCATCACCTGTGGACGAAAAATTTGCGGCGCTAGGGGAGGCCATGCCGCGGCTGCTGGACGGCATCCTGGTCACTATCCAGCTCACCGTCCTGGGCGGGTTGGCGGCCTTCGCCCTGTCCGTGGCGCTGGGCCTCGCTGCCACCCATCCATCAAAAGCCGCGCGCATCCCCGCGCGCATCGTCATTGAGTTCTTCCGCGGCACCTCGCTGGTGGTGCAGCTCTTCTGGCTGTTCTACGTGCTTCCCTTGCTCGGCATGGACCTGCACCCGCTGCTGGTCGGCGTGATCGGCCTGGGCCTGAACTACGGCGCCTACGGGGCAGAAGTCGTTCGCGGTTCCATCAATTCGGTCTCCACCGGCCAGTGGGAAGCCACCACGGCGCTGAGCATGGGCGCCGCGCAGCGGATGTACCGCGTGATCTTCCCCCAGGCCTGGGCCCTGATGATCCCGTCCCTGAACAACCTGCTCATCCACCTGATGAAGGGAACGGCAATCGTCAGCTTCATCACGATTGCCGACTTCACCTACCACCTTGACCAACTCAAGCGCGTCACCGATACCGTGTTTGCCTACGGCGTGGTCGGGCTGCTGAGCTACTTCATCATCGCGCTGGTCCTGACCTTCCTGATGAACACACTGGAACGCCGCGCGAAGCGCAAGCTCGGCCAGGGCATCACGGTCAAGTCCATACTGAGTCCGGCACCCACTGTCGGCACTCCGGCCGGAGGAGCCATATGATTGCCGTCAACACCGCCCTGGAATGGCACTGGGACAGCACCTGGGAGGTGCTTCCGACGCTGCTCATGGCGTTCCTCAAGGTCACCTTGCTGGTCACTGTCCTCAGCACGCTGATTGCCGCGGTCCTAGGCCTGTTCATAGCAATGGCCATGCGGATGGCCCCGCGGCCGGTCGCCTCCACCATCAAGTGGATCGCCAACTTCATCCGGATGACGCCCATCGTGGTCCAGCTGCTGTTCGCCTACTACGCGTTCCTGTCGCTGGAGGGGGTGACCATCGGCATCATCGTCTTCGGCATCCACTATTCCACCTATATGTCGGAGGTCTACCGGGCCGGGATCGACTCGGTGCCCAAGGGCCAGTGGGAGGCCACCACCGCGCTATCGATGTCCTCGCGACGCACCTGGACCGCCGTCGTCATTCCGCAGGCGCTGCGCGCCACCATCCCGGCCCTTGGCAACTACGCGGTCTCGATGTTCAAGGACACCCCGTTCCTTCTGGTCATCGGCGTGGTCGAACTCGTGAACGCCGGGTTGATCTTCGGCGGCAACGCCTTCCGCTACGTCGAACCGCTCACCCTGGTGGGAATCATCTTCCTCCTGGCCAGCTACCCGACCTCACTCCTGATTGGCAGATTGGAAAAGCGCCTTGCCTTCAACACCTGATTCCGCAACCAGTCCGGCGGCCGCCGGTTCCGCACCGTCGGCACCCGTGATCGAGTTCCGCGACGTCGAGAAGTCCTACGGCAGCAACGTGGTGCTGCACGAGCTGAACTTTTCCGTCGCCAAGGGCGACCGCGTCACCCTGATCGGCCCCTCCGGGTCCGGCAAGACCACCATCCTGCGCCTGGTCATGACGTTGGAGGAGGCCACCGACGGCTACATCTTCATCGACGGCGAACCGCTGACCCACGAGGAGCGCGGCGGCAAGCGGGTGGCCCGCAGCAAGAAGGACCAGAAACGGATCCGCCAGCGGATCGGCATGGTCTTCCAGCAGTTCAACCTCTTCCCGAACATGTCGGTGTTGGAGAACATCATCGAGGCGCCGGTCCACGTGCTGGGCCAGTCCAAGGCCGAGGCAACGGCCCGGGCCAAGGAGCTGCTGGAGAAGGTCGGCCTGGCCGACAAGGCCGACCAGCATCCGACCTCGCTCTCCGGCGGGCAGCAGCAGCGCGTGGCCATCGCCCGGGCCCTGGCCCTGGACCCGGAAATCCTGCTGCTGGACGAGGTCACCAGCGCGCTGGACCCCGAGATCGTCGGCGAGGTGCTGGGCATCCTGCGCAACATCGCCGAGACCACCAACATCACGATGCTGATCGTCACCCACGAGATGCAATTTGCCCGCGACGTCTCCAACCGCGTGCTGATGTTCGACGGCGGCAAGATCGTCGAGGAAGCCCCGCCGGCGGTCATGTTCAGCGACCCTAAGCACCAGCGCACCAAGGACTTCCTGCATGCCGTGCTCGGCGGCGAGGAGGGCACCATCGGCACCCACTAGGGGGGTGTGCCCACCGAAGTACCCGGGGCAATCCGCCCCACAAGGCAGTGACCGTCCGGCGAGCATTAGCCGGACGGTCCCTTGCCTCTCCGAGACAGCCTCCCATCAGGCCGCCCTGCCGACCCCGCACCCCGAACCCCGAACCCCTTGTCAGTGGTCCGCGCCACCCCCTATCGTTGTCAACAATCTACCAACTGCGTTTAAGGGGTCACTATGGAACATGTGGGCGTCGCACCAATGCTCTTCACCACCGAGGAGTATGCCGCGCGTCTGGCCGCGGCGAGGGTGCGCATGCAGGAGCAGGGCTTGAGCGCCCTGTTGGTCACCGATCCGGCAAACATCTACTATCTGACCGGCTACAACGCATGGTCTTTCTACACCCCGCAACTGGTCTTCGTCCCCATGGAAGGGGACATGATCCTGTTCTCCCGGGAAATGGACGCCAACGGGGCCTTCCGGACCAGCTGGCTGCCGCCGGAAAACATCGTGGGCTATCCCGAGCGCTACGTACACCGCCCGCACCTGCACCCCTTCGATTGGGTGGCCTATGCCCTGCGCGCCCGCTACCTGATCGCCCCCGCAGCCAAGGGTTGCGTGGGCCTGGAAATGGACGCACACTTCTTCTCCCCCAAGGGATATCGCTCGCTGGTCAACGCCCTGCCGGAATGGACCTTGGTGGACTGCTTTGAGTTGGTCAACTGGGTCCGGGCCGTCAAGTCCCCGGCGGAGATCCAGCTGATGCGCCAGGCCGCGGTGTTCACCAACCTGGCGATGCAGGCCGCCCATGACGCCATCGACGTCGGCGCCCGCCAGTGCGATATCGCCGCCGCCATCAGCCAGGCGCAGCTGACGGGCACCGCGGAGGCCGGCGGCGACTACCCGGCGATCGTTCCGATGCTCCCCACCGGTCAATCAGCCGACACCCCGCACCTGACCTGGAGCGACGAACCGCTGAAGCCGAATGAGGCGATGATCGTGGAGCTGGCCGGCGCCTACCACCGCTACCACGTGCCGATGGCCCGAACCTTCATGCCCGGCAAGCCCTCCCCCCAGCTGGCGCACCTGGCCCGGGCCACCGACCACGCGCTGGCCGCCGTGCTGGAGTCCGTGGCCCCGGGCACCCCCGTGCAGGAACTCTCGCAGGTCTTCAACCGGACCTTGTTTGAATACGGCTATGAGAAGGCTTCGCGGATCGGCTACTCGATCGGCGTGGGCTACCCGCCGGACTGGGGCGAGCGCACCATCTCCCTGCGCAGCGAGGAGTTGACGGTGTTGCAGGAGAACATGACCTTCCACCTGATGTGCGGCATGTGGATGGAGGGCTACGGCTATGAGGTTTCCGAGGCCATCCGGGTCACCGACACCGGCGTGGAGACCTTCACCGCCTTCCCGCGCGGGCTGGTGCCCGCCGGCGATGCCCGCCTTACAGCGGCCGAATCCATCACCCTGCTGGGCAACCCCGGCGAGCGGGCGGTTTCAAGTGGTCCCGGGCTCGCGGGCCTCCCGCAGCCGCTCACCGAAACGCGCCGCCCGGCCACTCCGCGCTTTGGCTTCACCACCCCGACGGAGGAACCCATGACCGGGCCGATCGGCATCGTTGCGCGCAACGCCGAGCGGGCCGACAGGGACCCCGTCTGGCCCGTCGCACCGGAGCCGGAGGCCGAGCCCAAAGCGGAGAACGGCGATGCTTCCCCGGGGCAGACTCCCTGAGCACCCCAGGGGCTTGCCGCCGACGAATCAGGAGGCCGCGTCGTCCCGGCGGCCCTTCGCGGCTGCGGGGCCCACGAGGTGGTCTACGGCGCTGTCCATGTGGTCGGCGAGCGCCCGGTGCAATTCCGGCACGTCGGCGTCGAGGATCGCCTGGGCAATGCGGCGGTGCCCGGCGATGCGCTCCGCGACGGGGTATTCGGATTTTTCCAGGGCCGAGAGGCACATCCGGGTCTCCGTCACTAGCGTGCCGTGGATGCGGCTGAGCCGCGGACTGCCCGCCAGCCGGACCATGGCCTCATGGAAGGAGATATCGCTTCGGCTCAAGGCCGCGGGATCGGTCCCTTGGGCCTCCATCTCTGCCACGATCCCGAGCAGTTCCTCACCGACCTGGCCGTTCGTGTGGTCGACCTCGATGATCTTCAGCGCGGCACCCCGCTCGACCGCGGTTCGCGCCCGATAGATGTCGGTGATGTCGGCCTGCGTGAACTGCGCGACGAACAGGCCCCGATTGCGGATGCTCACCAGCAGCCCCTCCTGGGTCAGGCGCTGCATGGCCTCCCGCAAGGGGCCACGGCTGACACCCAGGCGCCCGGCCAGGTCGGCTTCGGCCAGCTGTGCGCCCGGCCCGAACTCGCCGTTCTCGATCGCCAAGCGGATCTGGCGCGCAATGATGGCCGGCGTGGATTCCTGTTTCAGCGGTTCGATGCTCGATGCGGTCATGCCGGTGGTTCCTCGCTTGGGCCGAATTGTCTAGATGCAGACAATCCTACAACCGGTGGGCGCCATCGGCGGGGCCACGATCGGCCCGGGGCTATGCCTCGCTGACTGCCTTCTTCAGCAATTCCACCAGTCGCTTCTGGTCCTCGGCGGTCAGCTTGGTCACCGCGTAGGAGCTTGGCCAGAAATTGCCCTCGTCGAGGTTCGCGTCTTCCTGGAAGCCGATCGTTGCATACCGCACCTTGAACTTGGCGGCGCTCTGGAAGAACACCACGACCTTGCCCTCGGCATTGGTGTACGCCGGCATGCCGTACCAGGTCTTTGCCCCCAGGGACGTGTGCTTCTTGACCAACCCGTGCAGGGTTTCGGCCAATTCCTTGTCGGAGCCGGTCATCTCGCCGATGGCTGCGAGGCAGGCCGCCTCCAGGTCGGCACTTTTCTTGGAGGCCTTTTCCTCGGCTACCGCTGCCTTCATGGCAGCCTTTTCCTCTTTGCTGAAAGCCGTGCTCATGGGGATTTCCTTTCATTGACCTGCTTTACCAGACCCACTCTAGGCGGAACCACGGATGGGCGCTTCTTGATTCCTGCTCGACTGGGTGGGCGTAGCGGGGATGCGCTCGGGGAATCTTGCAGCGGCTCGCAGGCAGCGTCGTGGTTGTTCCCGGACCGCCTCGGAGAAAAGTGCGCCCGACAACGGGACGGCCCTGGGCCCTTGGCGCTCGTGGTTCCTGGCTTCTCCCGGTCCGTCCACGCTCCCCGCACACTGTCTTCCCACCGCCAGGGTGGCCGGGTTGGCCGGTTCTGTGGCTCCTACCCCGGCCGAGCCGGTGAGCATTCGTCTGCGATCAAAATCCATGGGGGAACTCTCCTCGAGTCTGCGACACCGCCCCGCGCCGGGCGGCACCCCCATCTCCTCCCCCGCTGGTGACCCCCCGTCTGGCATGCAGGTTTACGCGGGCCAAACAAATGGCCAACGGCAGAGGGGGTCACCGGAGCATACGGTTCCGGTAACCCCCTCGTTCGTGTCTGTGGTGCTAGCTGGCGTCGACGACGTTCCAGCTGCGGTCCTCGCGGTTCCAGGCCACCGAGGCGTCGCGCAACTTGCGCAGGGACTTCAGGACGTCGCGGTTGATGGCCGGGTGCCCGTTTTCATTCGTGTAGACCCACTCGTCGCCGAAGGCCTCCGCGATGCGGGGCACCAGGGCTTCCTGGTGGACGGTCTTTTCTTTGTGGATCGCGTCAAGGATCCACTGGGCAATTTCTGGTGCATTGGTCATCTATTCAGGGTACCGGCGCGCGGGACGGAGCACACAACGCGCGCCTGTTGGAACGCCTGAGGTTCAGGCACTGCCCACCCATTCGACCTCGCCGTCGGCGAAGAACTGCTCCTTCCAGACCGGCACGTGCGCCTTGACAGTCTCCACCAGGTCGCGGCAGGCGTCGAAGGCGGCCCCGCGGTGGGCCGCGGCTGCGGCCGCGACCAGGGCGGCGTCGCCGATGTGCAGCTCCCCCACCCGGTGTGCGGCCCAGAGCCGGGTCCCGGGGTGCCGGGAGGCGACCTCGTCCACCAGCTCGACCATCCGCGCCGGGGCGCTGGGGTGGGCGCTGTAGGTCAGTTTCAGCACCTCGCGGCCGCCGTCGTGGTTGCGCACGATGCCGCCGAATGTGACCACGGCGCCGGTGTGCTCGGACTCCACCGCGTCCCAGGCGGTGTCCGCGTCGATGGGGGTGTCGCTGATGCCCGCAAAGACCGCTTCGCCGGCGGCTTGCTGTCCGCTAGTGGGCATGGCGCCCCTCCAGCTGGTCGCAGATGTGCGTGAGCAAGGGAGTGAGCACCGTGAGCCCGTCCATGACCCCGGAGGGGGAACCCGGCAGGTTCACGATGAAGGTCTCCCCCGAGACCCCCGCATGCCCGCGGCTCAGCGCGGACATCGGGGTCTTTTCCCGCCCGGCTGCGCGCAGCGCCTCCATGATGCCGGGGACCATCCGGTCCAGCAGCGGTTCGGTTTCCTCCGGCGTCAAGTCATCGGCGCTGAGCCCGGTGCCGCCGGAAGTGATGATGACGCTCGGCTTGGACAGCAGCAGTCCCTGCAGCGCCGCACCGACGGAGGGGCCGTCCGGCACCACGATGGCCGGGATGACATCGAAATTTTGTTCCTGGAGCCAGTCGGCAATGACCGGGGCGCTGGCATCCTCGTAGATGCCCATGGCCGCACGGGTGGATGAAATGAGGATGGCCGCCTTGCGAGGGGGGCCCAGTGGTTCACAGGCACTCATGCGCGCAGTTCTCCTTCGGGGTTGGGAAGTTGTTGGGGAGCAATGTCCCAGGATCCGGACTTTCCGCCGGACTTCGCCAGCACGCGCATGTCGGTGATGCTCGCGTGCTTGTCGACGGCCTTGATCATGTCATACAGGGCCAGTGCCGCGGTGGACACGGCGGTCAGCGCCTCCATCTCGACGCCGGTCACGCCGCGGGTCTTCACCGTGGCAATGATCCGCACGGAGTCTTCGGCGTCCAGGTCGAAGTCGATGACCACCTTGGAGATCGGCAGCGGGTGGCACAGCGGGATGAGCTCGGAGGTTTTCTTGGCCCCCATGATCCCGGCAATGCGGGCCACGGCGAGCGCGTCGCCCTTGGGCATCCCGGCACCGGAGATCAGTCCGAGGACCTCTGGGGTGGTGTGAACGAAGGCCTCGGCGGTGGCCTGGCGGCTGGTTTCGGCCTTGTCGCTGACATCCACCATGTGGGCGGTGCCGTCGGCGCGAACGTGAGAGAGCTTCCCGCCGGAAGGTTCGGCGTTCGGTTCGGGTGTGGTTTCACTTTTCATGAGCCGTCTCCAATGATCATGATGTCCGCGCGGCTTCCCGCGGACAGGGTGGTGGTCTCCTCGTCGAGGAGGATGAAGGCGTTGCTGGCAGCCAGGGCGGCCAGGAGGTGGGAGGAGGCCCCGCCGACGGGCGCGACGGTGCCGTTGGCATGGATGCCGCGGCGCACCTGCAGCTTGCCGGGAACCGATTCCATGTCCTCGGTGAGCGTGGCAGTGGCCAAGACGCGTTCGGGCAGGCCCAAGGCCATGGCCAGGACCGGGCGGATGAACATCTCAAAGCTGACATAGGCGCTGACCGGGTTTCCCGGCAACGCAATGAAGGCCACCGGCGCACAGCCGGGCAGGGCGAGGGTTCCGGAGCCCTGGGGCCCGCCGGGCTGCATGGCCACGGAGCCAAATTCGATACCGTGCTCGCCGAGCACCGCCTTGACCACGTCGAAGGCGCCCTTGGAGATCCCCCCGCTGCTGAGCACCAGGTGGTAGTCCCTGTCACTGGCCTTCAGCGCCGCCCGCAGGGAAGTGGTGAACTGTTCGGGAGAGTCATCGAGCACGCCCGCGACGGCCACCTGGCAGCCGGCACCCGTCAGCGCGGCGTGCAGCAACGTGGTGTTGGCGTCATGGATCTGCCCGGGTCCCAGCTCCCCGCCCGGGGCGACCAGTTCGTCCCCGGTGGACAGCAACAGCACCCTCGGCCGGCAAAGGACCTGCACCTCAGCCAGGCCGAGCCCGGCCACGATGCCCAATGCCGTAGGGCCAAGCCTTGTCCCTGATTCCAGGACCAACGCACCTTCGGCGATGTCGCTGCCGCGGGCGCGCACGTAGTTGCCCACCGGGCTGGAATCCGGCAGCACGACGGTGAATCCGCCTGCAACTTCGGCGGTGGTGGGAAAGCGATCGGGGTTTGCTGCCTCGACGGGGATGACGGTGTTGGCCCCTTCCGGCATCGGGGCACCTGTCATGATGGGCGCGGCGGTGCCGCGCACCAGGGCAGTGGCAGCCTGACCGGCGGCGATCGGGGGAACCACCCGCAAGGCACCGGAGCCCAGGTCCTCGGTGTGCACCGCATACCCGTCCATCTGGGAGTTGTCCCAGGGCGGCAACGCACGCGGGGCCAGCAGGTCGTGGGCCAGCGTGCGGCCCAACGCCTGGACCAGCCCCAACGGTTCGCTGCCCGCCTCCCGCAGCGCGGGAGCCAACAAATCCTCAATGGCTTCCAGGTGCCCGCGGACGCTGCGGCGAAATGGTGGTCTCATGCCTTCCATCCTAGGTCGCAACCGGCAACGGCGGGTGCCCGAGGCCTGTGAATGCCAAGCTCCGACGGGTAGCGGGACCATGGGCACCGCGGCAAACTGCCATGCTCTTTATTTCCAGGCTTGCTCGGCTGTTCCTCCCACGCGAGGACTCGAGCTTCGGTTCCGGCAGGAAAGCGACTTTTTCCCTTGCCCGCTGTCTTCGGACATTTCCACACGAATTCGTTCGGCAGCGCCCATTTGATGTTGCATTCGGGGGTCGCTGGGACCCGATTGCGGTCATTGGGGATCCATCGTCCTGCGTAGTCGCACCGTTTGCGGGACACGGCACCGACCACTGCCCGGGGCATTGGGCATGTGCTCCGGCATTTACGCTCGTGAACAATTTCATACAATCGACTGCCGATGGGAGGCGACCCTCCACGGCAGTCGCAAAGGCCGATCTCGAGCGAGCAAGGGCACCGCAGGCAAGAAATCCAGGCGCGCCGTCCTCGACCTCGCATTGCGCCGACTAATCGCCTCGAAGCAGAAAGGCGCGAGGATTGACGGCGTGCCGGGCATGACGCATCCGTTCGTCAATCTACGAGATGCATACTAACCACATGAGCCAACCAAATGAACCGCTCCCCACACTCCTCGATCAAGTCTCCGGACAAACAGATGTGACATACGGTGATTTAGCTTTGATAGGTGCGGCTCTTTTGACATCTGTGACGACGGTGGCCCAGTTGGGCTGGGCTTCGCCTGGAATTAGCCTTGATTACAGTTCTGGAGTGTCGGACTCTCACAATATGATCGTGCGTGACTTCATCGCATGGACATCCCACCGAAAGTCCCTTGCGGACGGATGCGAAGAACGCCTCCGCGCCTTCGTGGACGAGAGCGGTTGGACCAGACACGTATTAAATCAAATGGGCAAGAATTTAGACTTCGGGAACTGAAATTAATAGCTCTAGAACCGATCTCAGCAATTCTTTATGCAGCTACTACCCGTCGCGCCCAATAATTGTTGCCACATGTTAACGTCATGAATCCAAGCAGCCAAGACCTAGGCTCCGAGCAATAGCTATCCGAAACAGCTTGATCCAATCCAAATCCCATTGAATCGAAAATGCCCGAGATGCGTAAAGCATCCCGGGCATTTCACAAGCCATTCGAGCGAGACTACACGTTGAATCGGAATTCCACGGTGTTCCGCTTCATTGTGCAGTGGGATCGCGTCCGTGCTCCGGCTTGCATCGCCGGATCGATGGCCGACAGTCGCGCATAGCCAGGCGCCGAGCCTCAGCCTGGCTGAAGGCTTTCCCCCTGAGGGTCAAAGAGATCGTCGATCCTGCACCCGAAGACCGCGGCCAAACGGAAGGCCAGCGGCAGTGACGGGTCGAACCGGCCGCGTTCGATGGAGATGACCGTCTGTCGGGAAACGCCGAGCTCATCGGCAAGGCGCTGCTGGGACCAGCCGCGCTCCTGCCGGCGTTCGTGCAGGGAGTTCTTCACCCTCAGCCCCGCTTCTTGGCCATGAGGTACCGCACCCAGGTGCTGAAGAACCCGAGCATGATGACGCCGGTGAGTGCCCAGACCGTGTCGAACTCGTAGCCTGTGATGGACAGGATCGCCAGGCCCAGGCCGGTCAGCATAATGGTGTCGCGGAAGGCCCCGGCCATGGCGGCATCCATCCAGATCGATTCGATCGAATCGTCCGGCTTGTCGATGGCCCCGCGCAGGCTCGTCCTGTCAACGACGAGCGCCCAGACCAGGCCCACGAAACCCCAAGACATCACCAGCGCGAACACTCCGGCAATGAAGAGCGCCTGCTCGCCCGCGGCCACTCCCGTCCAGAGCGTCAGCGCACCGGCACCGACGGCGAGCAGGAGCCCGGTCGGAATGGCGAGGGCCATGGCGGGAAGGCGGCGGCCGGCGAAACGGATGCGGCCCCAGCGCGTGCGCGGGTCGGTTTCGGTGCCTGTACTCATAACCACTCCTCATGTAAAGCGTGCTTGTCGTGTAAAACTAACTTGACATGTAAAGCCCGCTTTACGCAAGTACCTCGCCGGATCGATGAGTTCTTTTCGCGGCAAACGGCCCGATGCCGTACATCTCCCGGCATGCCGCCCCGGACGGGGGTGCGCTGTCCGCGAAGGACGGCGCCACAGAGCAGGCAATGTCCAGCCCGGTGGACTACCCTCGATATATGGCGACGAACACAGAAACACCGCGCAGCACCGTCAGCCTGCCCATGCCCACCATCCTGACGCCGGCACCCGCAGACTCCCCCGGGCTCAGCGACAAGTTCGGCCGACAGGCCACCGACCTGCGCATCTCCCTGATCGACAAGTGCAACCTACGCTGCACCTACTGCATGCCCGCCGACGGGTTGGCCTGGCTGCCCAAGTCCAAGCTGCTGACGCTGGAGGAAATATCCCGGATCGTGCGCATCGGCGTGCGCGACCTGGGAGTGCGCGAACTGCGCCTCACCGGCGGCGAACCGCTGGTGCGCGTGGACCTGCCCCAGATCATCGCCGCGGTGCGCAGCGAGCACCCGGACCTTCCCATCTCCCTGACCACCAACGGGGTGGGACTGGCAAAGAAGGCAGCCGCGCTCAAGGAGTCCGGGCTAACCCGCATCAACGTCTCCCTCGACACCCTGCATGCCGAGACCTTCGCCAAGCTCACCCGGCGCGACCACATCGACTCGGTGTTCGCCGGGATCGACGCTGCCCTGGCTGCCGACCTGGCGCCGGTGAAGATCAATGCGGTGTTGATGCGCGGCATCAACGACGAGCAGGCACCCGAGCTTTTGGCCTGGGCGCTGGAGCGCGGCCTGGAGCTGCGCTTCATCGAGCAGATGCCGCTGGATGCCGACCATGTGTGGCGCAAGGACAACATGGTCACCGCCGCGGATTTGCGCGCCTACCTCGAGACCCGCTTCCGCCTCTCACCCGACACCAAGCCGCGCGACGGCGCCCCGGCCGAACGCTTCCTGGTCTCCACCCCCGGGGACCCCGACACCATCCTGGGCGCGGTGGGCATCATCGCGTCGGTCTCCGAGCCGTTCTGCGCCGATTGCAAGCGCACCCGCATCACCGCCGAGGGCAAGGTCATGAGCTGCCTGTTCTCGCGCGAGGAAACCGACCTCTCCGCGCTGCTGCGCGACGGCTCGGACGACGTGGCCATTGCCGAACGCTGGCGGGCGGCCATGTGGGGCAAGCCCCGCGCCCACGGCATGGACCACACCGGACTGGGCTCCAAGGACTTTGTACAATCGGACCGCTCCATGAGCGCCATCGGAGGATAATTGCGCATTCGATACTTTGCCGCCGCGGCCCAGGCCGCCGGCACGACAGAGGAACGACTCGACCTGCTTCAGCTGCCCGGGGCCACGCTGGGCACAGTGCTCGAGCACCTCGCAGCACGTACCCCAGCCGCCGCGCTGGCCGACGGTCCGCTGCTGCGCCGCACCACCTCGCTGGGCACGGTGCTGGCGCGCTGCAGCTTCCTGGTCAACGGCGTCAGCGTCCAGGACCATGCCCGCGAACTCCGCCCCGGCGACCAGCTGGACGTGCTTCCGCCCTTTGCCGGCGGCTAAGGGGCCTTCGGCCTCCGATTGTCGGGTGCCTCTCTTACTGGCGGCGACAAGGGTGCCATCAGTTGCCGCCGTTCGCTGCGAAGGGAGCGGCGTGGCGGATCCCCGGGAATTCTTGCCCGAGCGTCCTGCCTGGCACCATACCTGGGTTGGTAGATGGTTTGGTGCACCTGGAGATCGGCTCGAGAGCTACCGCACACCCACCAAAGGGAATAAGATGAGGCCCGGACGGGGTGTGTAGTCAGGGCGAGAGCCCTAACCCAAAATTAATTTTTTGGGGGGATTCATTTGACGCACACTCCGTCCGTCCAACTGGTCTACTACATTGCCGCAACTGTCCCGCATCAGAGATAGGTGTACGCCGGCCGCGCTGCCGCGAGATCCCTCAACCGGCTGGCCGAGTAGAGATCCAGTGCCTCGCGCAGGCAGTCCAGATGATCTTCGCCGGGTTGCCCGACGTATGCTCCGTCGCCACCATCCAGGGCCCAATAACGTGTGTGCGCAAAGCCCATGAAGCCGGCTTTTCGCGTCCGGACAGGACGGTCCCAGATCCAGTCGCCAAAGTTCCCCTTCAGCGGCCCGCCCACCGGATCCCCGCCAATAATGCCGTGGAAGGGGAAGTACAAGTTCGTCCAGCGGGTCAGTGCGAAGAGGGCACCATGGTTCGGGACCAGAAACCCTCCCCTGAAGGACCCGTCCATCGAGCGGTCTGAAAGGGCATAGCTGATGCGGGGTTGCCCGATCGCTGTGAATTCTGCCTGCGGTGGGCAGCTGGGAAGTATCCGGTTTTCCTTCATGGACGAAAAAGCTTCATTGCTGCCCGCCATGAGGAGATGCGCGTGGGTCAGCGGCGAGCCCATCGTCACCAGATCGGTCACAAGCCATGGCTGGCTGTTCAGCCTGTGTTCCTGCCACGCCGCATACTGGAGGTCCCGAGCCGCAGGGGTTTCCGCCGCTTCGGGGTCCCTTGGCATCAAGGCCGACTCCACGGCACCCAGCGCGCCAAAGCTCGCGTGGTCTGGATCGGCGTGCTGTTGACGGAGGCGGTTCCAAGTGAAAGTGAGCATGTCGTAGGCGATGGCGCTGCCGAGGCTGTGCGCCGCCACGACGATCCGCTGGTATTCGCCCGATTCATGCATTCCTTCGAGCAGTCGAACACCGGCTTCGCGGATTTCTTGCCGGCGGGCGATATTGTCCGGCTTGGGCTCGAAGTATCTTGCGGCATCACCCAAATGCCCGGTGAGGAGCTTCGTGCCGCGTTGCTTCAGGAGCTTCCAGACCAGTCCAAGCAACGCGATGACCACTGCAATCAGTCCGCCACCAGCCAGCATCCCGCCGGAGCTCGCGGGCTTGAACGCGGCGTAGCCGGTGGCCCCAACGACGGCCAGCAAGACTACGACCAGCAGTATTCGGACAATGCGTACGTGGGGCCTGAGGGACGCTGGCATGTCCGAGCTCTTGCGCAACAACAAGTTCTTCATCCACCCCATAACTTGCCCAGTGGTGCTGTCGCGGACAAGGTGTGCCCAGTAGAGCTCATAGACATCAGTCGTCGGCCGTCCCTCGCCGGGTGCACCGGGAGGTGAGGCTGCCGCCTTGATCGTGACCTTTCGCGTTTCGAAGGAGTCCGACAGGTTATCGGGCTTCACCCAGCGCAGCGTCTGACTCGAGTCGGTGCCGAATACCGCCTGCACAAATTCCATGAGTGTCTGTCCGGGTTGCTGCTCGCCAATGCCGTGAACGACGATCAGGGCCTGCTTGGGCGAGTTGCGCCGGCGCCGGATGGCCTGGACGATCACGCTGAGCCTGTTCAAGGCCGCCTGCCAGAAGGCCAGACTCGTCCGGACGCCCATGGACTCGAGGATGTTCCCCACCGTCACCCTCACGACGCTCCTTCCGTCATCCGTGGCGGGGCCGGGCACGGGGCCTACGCGGATCGTCAGGCTCGTTCCGCTGGTCTCGCACTCGGCAGTCAGCGTGAATACACCCTCGCCGACGGTCGCGTGGGTCACCATGTGCTGGGCCAAAGACCCTCCCGGAGCGGGAACCGTAGCCAATGCACCCTTCCTGAAGGGCAGTATCACCCCGGCTCCGATCCACTTCCCAAGCATCTCGGGACGAAAGAGCAGGGCGCCGAGCTCGGCGGAGCCCATGCGAACGTTGGTCGAAACGCGCATCCTCAGTCCAGATGATGGAACTGCAGCCAGGTGGTTCACGATGCCCCCAAATACCGACGGACCTGCCGAAACTCCAGCATAGAACCGACCAGGCTTCGGACCAAGGCTTTCAGTTTTGCTGGCGCTCCCGGCCGCACAAGTACCCGGCGATGTTTTCTTAGTCATCGGGAGCCCAATACACCGCTTCCGGTCAATGGCGATTCTTCGCTCGGTCGGCAGCTCAGCGCCCGCGGCGCCCCGCCCACAGCCCGTGCAGCAGCGGCAGCGCCGAAAGCCACATCAGCGCGGTGCCCAGCACCGCATCGTCCCCGCGCAGCACCGCGCCGGCGAGCAGCAGGGCGGCGAACACCAGTGCCGAGGCGGTCCGCGTCCCGGTGGCCTCGACGCGCGCCAGGCGGTGTTCCAGCTTAGGGTTGGACACGGCGAGCGAGCCGTCCTGAAGTTCGGTGAACAGCGCGTCGATCCGCCGCGGCAGGCCCAGGCCCAGCGTCGCGGCCTCCAGCAGCTGCCCCGCCACGTCCTGGACGATGTTGCCGCGCTGCTCGCGCAGCAGTTGTGCGGCGTAGGGTTCGACCGAGTCCCAGAGGTTGAATGCCGGATCCAGCGAACTGCACACCCCGGAGGTCAGCGACATCGCGCGGATGATGAGCAGGAAGTTCTCCGGCACCTGAAACGGCAGCGAACGGATGACGTGCCCGAACTCCTCGGCGAACTCGCGGAACTCCCGCGGGTCCACCTCGCGCAGCTCGGCAAAGCCCATGCCGCCGAACCTGGCGAAGAGCTGCGTCAGGGCGCGCTCCAGCTCGGCGGTGTCGGCCGTTGAAACCAGCACGCCCAGCTCCCCGATCGCGGCGACCAGTCCCTTACCGTCGCGCCCCGCGGCGGAGATCAGCAGCTTGCGCAACCCGCTGCGGGTGTTGGGCGGGACCTCGCCCATCATGCCGAAGTCGATGAAGGTCAGCTTCCAGGGATGCGGAGCCTGTGGGTCGGTGGCCGGGGTGACGAAGATGTTGCCGGGGTGCGGGTCGGCATGGAAGAAGCCGCTGGTGAACAGCTGGTCGAACATCACCGAGGCGAACACCGGGGCCACCTCGCCCGGATCGATGCCTGCGGCCCGCAGCCCGGACAGGTCGGTGATCTTGATGGCGGTGACATCCTCCAGGGTGAGCACGCGGCGGGTGCAGCGCTCCCACACGACCCCGGGCACCGCCACGCGGTGGTCGTCTTCGAAGTCGGCGCCGAAGCGCTCGGCGTTGGCCGCCTCGTTGAGGTAGTCGATCTCCTGCAGGCTGGTGGTGGCAAACTCCTCGACCAGTGCCGGGGCGTCAGCGCGCCTGGACACCACGCGCACGTGGCTGAGCCAGCCGGCCACCTTGCGCAGCGCCGCCAGGTCGGTGGCGACGATCCCGTCGATGCCGGGCCGCTGCACCTTCACCACCACGGTGTCGAAACCGGCCGCCGCGGCATCCTCCGGCATCAGCCGCGCCCGGTGCACCTGCCCGAGCGAGGCGGCGGCGATCGGCACCTGCTCGACCGAGGCAAACACCGTCTCCAGCGTCGTGCCCAGCTCGGCCTCTGCCAGCGCGCGGATGGCGGGGAATGGAACGGGCGGGACCTCGTCCTGCAGCCCCTCGAGCTCGGCGGTGATTTCCGGTGGCAGCACGTCGAGGCGCGAAGACATGAACTGGCCGACCTTGATCATCAGGCCACCCAGGTCCACTGCGAGCACATGGAAGCGTTGCGCGAAGCGCCGCATTCGCCGGGCACGGGAGCGCTCGGCGACCCGGGCAAGCCCGAAGCGGGGCAGGAGCAATTCGAAAAACCACGTCACGGCCAAGTTCCAGGCGGCGAAGCGCAGGATTCGCCGGTAGCGGGCGCGGGTGTTGCCCGCGCCCGCCATCACATCCACGCGATCCCCGGGACCGGAGGCCACCCGCTAGCCCTGGGCGAGGATCGAGTACAGCTTGCGGCGTGCCTCCTCAAGCACCGCCACGGCCTCCTGGACCTGCTCCGGGGTGCCGGTGCGGCCTACCTGAGCGGCGGCCTGGGCGAGCTCGACGCCTGCCTTGGGCAGCGATCCGCCGCCGGATCCCGCCGTTCCCCCGGCTGGCTCCCACGGCACCGAGAGCTTCGAGTCGGCAACCTCCTCGCGGCCGGCCTCGGTCAGCGAGTAGATCTTGCGGCCGTTGGATTCCTCGGCGTTGACGGACCCCTCGTCAGCCAGCAGCTGCAGCGTGGGGTAGACGGAGCCGGCGCTGGGCTTCCAGGCCCCTCCGCTGCGCTCCTCGATCTCCCGGATGATTTGGTATCCGTGCATGGGCCGCTCGGCGAGCAGGGCAAGAACCGCCGAGCGCACCTCGCCGCGTCCCGCGCGGGTGCCCGCGCGCCTTTCGAACCGTGAACGCAGCTCCTCAACGGCCTGCCACACGCCGTCCAAGTTGTTGGCGGAGAAACCGCCCGTTGGATTTGAGTGGTGCATGATGCTCTCCTCTATCACTAACGATGTATGAACGATACTTAAAGATACGTCGCTCGATGCTGAGAAATCCATGGGTTTGGGCCTTGAATTGCCTAAAATCCAAGGACCTTCCGCCCATGTCGCCCGCCGGGCGACAATCGGTCAGACTATATCTTTCGCTGAAACCCAAAAGGCGATCCCCGCCACTGCAGCCCGAGGGGCCTTGGTGGCGGGGATCGCCCGTGGTGTCCGCGACTGCGGAAAGGGTGGCGCTAGGAGCGGTCACCCACGGCGTCGCGTTCCGAGCTGGACATGCGGCTGGAGCCCAGGACGTCCCCGGCCTTCCAGTCCGCCCATCCCGGACGTTCCTTCATGAAGGCCTCGATCTCGTCCTTGGTGGCCTCGAGCTTCGGGTCGTGCTTGAGGTACCACCGGGTCTCGCGGGCAATCATGCCCGAGAGGATCAGTAGGCCGATCAGGTTCGGGATGGCCATCAGGCCGTTCATCATGTCGGAGAAGTTCCACACGGCTGTCAGCTGGGTGGTGCAACCCACGTATACGACGAGCGAGAAGATCACGCGGAAGGGCATGACCGCCTTGCGCCCGAGGAGTCGCTCGATGTTGCGCTCACCGTAATAGGACCAGCCCAGGATGGTGGAGAAGGCGAACATGACCAGGCCGATGGTCACGATCCAGTGCCCCCACTCCCCCGGCAGCCCGAAGGTGAAGGCGTGCCCGGTCATCAGCGATGCGGAGATCTGCTCGCCGGTTTCCGGGTCGACGTAGTTCCAGGCGCCGGTGGTGATGATGACCAGGCCGGTGCAGGTGACAACGATGATGGTGTCGATGAAGGTCTGGGTCATGGAGACCAATCCCTGGCGGACCGGGTGGGTGGTCTGCGCCGCGGCGGCCGCGATGGCCGCCGAGCCCATGCCCGATTCGTTCGAGAAGATGCCGCGGGCCACGCCGAACTGCACGGCGATGATGATGGCCGAGCCGGCGAAGCCGCCGACGGCCGAGGTGCCGGTGAAGGCCTCGGTGAAGATCTGCCCGAGGGCAGCGGGGATCTGGCCCACGTTGGCGATCAGGATGTAGATGGCCGCGGCGACGTAGAAGACGATCATGATCGGCACGAAGCCGGCGGTGACCTTGCCGATGGACTTGATGCCGCCCACGAGCACGACCATGGCCATGATGGTCAGCACCAGGCCGGTGGTCCAGGTCGGGACGTTGAAGGAGTTCTCCAGGTTAGCCGAGATCGAGTTGCCCTGGGTCATGTTGCCGATGCCGAAGCAGGCAATGGTGGCGGCAATGGCGAAGAAGAGGGCAAGGAACTTGCCGAGGGGACCGCGGATGCCGCGCTCCAGGTAGTACTGCGGACCGCCGGACTTCTCCCCCGCCGCGTCGGTGCCGCGGTAACGGACACCCAGGTAGGCCTCCGAGTACTTTGAGGCCATGCCGAGCAGACCGGTGACCCACATCCAGAACAGCGCGCCCGGGCCGCCGATGCCGATGGCCGTGGCCACGCCGACGATGTTACCGGTGCCGACGGTGGCGGCAAGTGCGGTGGTCAATGCCTGGAACTGGGAGATGTCTCCCTCTGATCCGGCGTCCTTGCGCTTGAGCAGGCCCAGGCGCAGCGCTGCGCCCAGTTTGAGGAATTGGAGTCCGCCCAGGCGGAAGGTCAGGTAAAGCCCGGTGCCCAAAAGCAACGGGATCAGCAGGAAGGGTCCCCAGATGACGCTACTGATGTCACCGAGGAGAGTTGCGAGGTCGTCCATAGTTATGGGTCCCATATCTTCTCGTGCGAGTGGTGAAAGTGCGAGCGTGACAGCTGTCACAAAGCACTTATCCTACGGTACATCCCACGTCCGGTGACCAATTGCACGTGACATCCCGATTAACCAAGACAAACGGTAACGATTCAGCGGCGAGCGGTCTGAATCATCTCCCAAAACACGAAAAAGGACCGTTCCCTTCCCGAAGCGGGAAAGGAGCGGTCCTTTGGACGAGGTGTAGAAACGCCTTACATGCCTAAATCGGAAGGCCTCTCGAAGGGGCAACCACGGTGACGCTGCGCGCAGGGGATGCCAGCAGCACCGCCCGTAATCAAAGACACCTGACACGGCGTTCTCGCAGCGAAACACCGGAGACTTCGGTCCGTGTTTTCTTACTTGATCCCGAAGTCGAAGCCACCTGGTTGGTGGTGCCCGAACCGCTCCCTGAGGAAGTTGCCCGTACTGGTCAAATCCGCCGAAGTTTGGTTGTGCCGGGTGGAGTGCAACGTCTCGGCCTGTCCCATAAGGAGGCGAAGTTGCTCAACCAATTCCTCATTGGGTGTTCGCCCGTTTGGTTGCCGGTTGTCCACCATGCTCGGCGGTACGGCCAGAAATCCCTGAAGAACATTGGGTAGGTACTCCCGCACCATGGCTTCGAGTTCATACTCAAAGCGCGCATCGCCAGAGGGCTGCCGGGTTTCCGCGTCGATGACCGAGTCAAGCATCTGGCACGTTTCCAGAATGGTTACGTACGTATCAGCGGGAAGACGGTGCTTGTTCTGTTTGGCTTGCGCGCTCACCCATGTCAGAGCGGTCGACAGTTCGTCCGACGCCCCGGCGACCGGAGTTGCGGCCGGCGACGGTTGGTAGAACTGGATCGGCGGCGCTGGTGCGGCCACTGGCGCCGGTATCTGGACCGCCTCGCCACTGGGCAGTCTCCGAACCCGCCTGGGGAGCCAGAGATCGCGAAGCATGTAGGACCGCACGGCCGACAAGACCATGGATCCGAGACCGAGCATAGCGCCGCTGCCATTAGGGAGAGAAAAAGCACCAATAAAGAGGACAGCGTAGAGCCCACCTTCAAGCATGACCTTTTTGTTCTTGGCGCCCATGCCGATGATGAGCACGTAAAAAGCGGCGAAAAGCCAAAATACGAAGGCGAGAACCACTTTGAAGATGTTCCCTCGAGTGAAGCGCGACAGCATTATGCGCCCCGTGGGTGCGTAGTGGCGGCGTCAAAGGCATGACTACGCTCCAGCTGAAGTCGAGCTTGACCAACTTGGCCTTCAAGAACCTGCACTGTCTGTTTCATCGATTGTGCTGCTTCGACCTTGAACCTATCGATCTCGTCCATGGCCTGGAAAACATTATCGAATGCTTGCTGCAACTTGGCGGAGTCGATCGAGGCTTGGGCGGAAGTCTTATGAATGGCTGCGCCCTGGGAGCGAAGGAGTTCCGAGGTCGAAACGATCAAGTCCGAGGTAGTTGAGTTGAGGGCATCAATTTGCGCCAGCACGATCTTTTGCTGAGCCAGAGCCTGCGCAACGATCACCGCTACCCGAAGCGCCGCGAGTGTAGTGTCCAGCGCCCGATCCACACCCTTGATCAGCTCGGAGTTGTTCTTCTTGACCACATCAAGAGCTAGGTACCCTTGGATGGATACCGCCATCTGGGTCATTAGATCTTGGTGGCGTTGGCGGACGTAGAAGAGGGCGTCTGCTTCAAGTGTTGTGGCGTCGTCCGCTTTTCCTACATTACGCAGCTCTACAATCCGCTGCTCCAAACCGTTTCCAAGGTGGCTCGCGAGCACGGCGTAGTTCGCCAACTGCCCCATCGCCGCCCAGAGAGCATCGCGTTCGGTCTGGATGGCGGCGTTGTCCTGACGGAGATCGTCCTGCCCGCCCTTTAGAGCCTTGGTGATGGCGTCAAGTTGTTCTTGTGCCGATTCGTACCTCATGAAGTATCGCTGGATAGCGTTGCCTCCGGGAAGGAACCGCAGAATGCGCTTCGCCCCAGTCAAATCATGGCGCTTGGGGTCTAGCTCGGTGACGATCTGTCGCAGTTCCGCCAGGGTGTTGCCGGTACGCGATGCAGGGTCCGCTCCGGTGGCTGCGAGGGCGGCTGCCGGCCTCTTCAACATGCGGTTGGATGCGGAGCTTGCCTGCTGCATCGTTCCTTCGCCCAGCCGGGTCAGCTGCGCTAACTTGGTCTGAAACTCCGGGCTCTGGAGCGGTGTGGCCAGCAGGTCATCAAGAAAGGTTTTGGCATTTTCGGCGTGCTTCTGCTGTGCTTCGGCATCCACCAGGATCATGCCGCCGACCTTCTCTGGAGCGTGGACTACTACCTCAACTATTGGCTTCGGCGGCTCCAACTCAAGTGGATTTCCTACCTGCGGGGACGAGGTCGCGCCGAGGTCGAGTGGGTTCAGCATGATGTACTCCTTGGAAGGCTCTGGGACAACTTGCAGTCTACTAGGGATTACTTGTAGGTAACAGTAAATGGCCTGTTTTAGCCGCGGCAATCACATTTAAATATATCTCATCAGCCGGGCCACAATCTTTGGGGCAAAAACAAACCTGTTCCTTTTTGCGGGCTCTTTGCGGGATTGAGACTCGAGAAATCGTTGGCCTCCTTGCTCTCAAACATCCGCGCTGTCATCGCATGTCTTGTTCGCGATGATCGGCGACAACAGCATCCATGACGCCCAGAGTGCCACTTCCTGAATCAGACTACGAAGCCATGGTCAGAATCTTTCATTCTAGAAATTTTGGAAAAACACCGAAAGTTTCTGGAAATTGAGAAAAGGACCGTTTTTTCTTCCAAAGAAGCAAAAACGGTCCTTTTGACCAAAGGCCGGAAGGCCTACATTCCGAAGTCCGAAGGCTTATCAAACGGTCCCACCACGGTGATGGTGCGCGGACGGGATGCCAGCAGCGCCGCCAGTTCCTGCACCTGTGCAGGGGTGACTGCCTTCACACGTTCGAGCGACTCGTCGATGTCGTGGAAGACGCCGGTGACAAGCTCGGCGCGGCCCAGGCGCGACATGCGCGATCCCGGATCCTCCAGTGCCAGCACCATGCCGCCGGAGAGCTGGCCAACGGCCTTGCGCAGCTCCTCGTCGGTGATGCCCTCGGCAGCCAGCTTTTCCAGTTCTTCGCCCAGCAACTTGATCACGCGTTCGGTCTTGGCCGGTGCGCACCCGGCGTACATGCCGAAGTAGCCGGCATCGGAGTACGCGGCGGAGAACGAGTACGTGGAGTACACCAGCCCGCGCTTCTCGCGGATCTCCTGGAAGAGGCGCGAGGACATGCCTCCACCGAGGATCGCGTTCAGCACGCTCATCACGTGACGGCGCTCGTCGGTGGCCACGATGCCGGGGCAACCCATGATGATGTTGACCTGTTCGACCGGCCTGCGGATCACGTCGATGCGCTGTGAACCGGTGATTTCCACCGGCGTTGTGTCACGGCGGGGCACCGGCGAGGCGCCCTCCTCGAGTTCCCAGCCCGCGGTGCGCAGGGCCTTGAGCACCAGGTCGCAGACCTCGTCATGGTCCAGCGAGCCCGCGGCGGTGATGACCAGTTCGTTGGGTGTGTAGAAGCGCTGGTAGTGCTGCCAGACGGCGTCGCGGCCGATGCCGGTGATGGCCTCCGGGGTGCCGCCGATGGGACGGCCCAGGGAGTGGTGGCCCATGACGGCCTCGACGAAGCGCTCGTGCGCCACGTCCCCGGGATCGTCAGCGTCCATCGCGATTTCCTCGAGGATGACGTCGCGTTCCTGTTCGAGTTCATTGGGATCGATCACCGCGGAGGTGACCATGTCGGCAATGACGTCGATGGCCATGGGCAGGTCGGAGTCCAGCACGCGGGCGAAGTAGCAGGTGCTTTCCTTCGCGGTGGCGGCGTTGGACTCGCCGCCGACCTCGTCAAAGGCGGAGGCAATTTCAAGCGCCGTGCGGCGCTTGGTGCCCTTGAACAGCAGGTGTTCCAGGAAGTGCGTGGAACCGTGTTGACCGTCCTGCTCATCGCGGGAACCGACGGCCACCCAGAAACCAATGGTGGCCGAACGCTGCCCGGGCATGGCCTCGGTCAGCACGCGAACGCCACCGGGCAGGACCGAGCGGCGTACCAGCGCCCCACCGGCCTCGCCGTGGACGATGGTGGGGTCCCCCGCCTCGATCGGGGCCGTGGCGCCGGTGGCGCCACGCTCCCCCGCCGGGGCGGGAGACATTCCAAAGCCGTTGAGCGGCAGGGGAATCATGACCACAGAAAACATCCTTACTGTCCGCCTGTCTGACCGCGGAGCATTGGGTTATTCGCGCGCAGTGACACGCGAAAGGCATTACTCCATTCTTCCACAGGGCATACCATTCATTGCCAGTTCATGAGCGGTCTCTCACCGCTCGCTCCCCTGCGCCATGAGACCGACGGGTCGGAGCCGTGCGGAGACAGAAAAATCCCGGCCCACCAAATGGTGGACCGGGATTTTCTAGCCTAGAAAACTAGGATTACTCAGCAGCTTCGACGAGCTCTTCCTCGGCAACAACCGGGGCAAGCGAGAGCTTTCCACGATCGTCGACCTTGGTGATCTCAACCTGCAGCTTCTGGCCCACGGAGACGACGTCTTCGACGTCGTCCACGCGCTTGCCACCGGCGAGCTTGCGCAGCTCGGAGATGTGCAGCAGCCCATCCTTGCCCGGGGTCAGAGAAACGAACGCACCGAAGGTGGTCAGCTTCACGATGGTGCCCATGTAGCGTTCGCCAACCTCGGGAACCATCGGGTTGGCAATGGCGTTGATCGCGGAGCGTGCTGCGTCGGCAGCTTCCCCGTTGGTGGCGCCGATGAGGACGGTTCCGTCGTCCTCGATGGAGATATCCGCTCCGGTATCCTCCTGGATCTGGTTGATCATCTTGCCCTTCGGGCCGATGACCTCGCCGATCTTGTCTACGGGGATCTTCACGGAGATGATCCGCGGAGCGTAGGTGGAGAGCTCGTCCGGGGTGTCAATGGCCTGGTTCAGGACATTGAGGATGTGCAGACGGGCTTCGCGGGCCTGGGTCAGCGCAGCTGCCAGGACCGATGCCGGGATGCCGTCGAGCTTGGTGTCAAGCTGGATGGCGGTGATGAACTCGGAGGTACCTGCAACCTTGAAGTCCATGTCGCCCATGGCGTCTTCGGCGCCGAGGATGTCGGTCAGGGCCGCGTAGCGGGTCTGGCCGTCAACTTCATCGGACACCAGGCCCATGGCGATGCCGGCGACGGCTGCGCGCAACGGCACACCGGCGTTCAGCAGCGACAGGGTCGATGCACAGACCGAGCCCATCGAGGTCGAGCCGTTGGAGCTCAATGCCTCGGAGACCTGGCGGATGGCGTACGGGAATTCCTCGCGGGACGGCAGCACCGGCATGATGGCGCGCTCTGCCAGGGCACCGTGGCCGATTTCGCGGCGCTTGGGCGAACCCACGCGGCCGGTCTCACCGGTGGAGTACGGCGGGAAGTTGTAGTTGTGCATGTAGCGCTTGCGCGTTACCGGGCTCAACGAGTCGATCTGCTGTTCCATCTTGAGCATGTTCAAGGTGGTGACGCCCATGATCTGGGTTTCGCCACGCTCGAAGATCGCCGAACCGTGGACGCGGGGAAGAACCTCGACCTCGGCGGTGAGCTTGCGGATGTCGGACAGGCCGCGGCCGTCCATGCGGACCTGGTCGGTCAGGATGCGCTGGCGCACGACCTGCTTGGTGACCGCACCGAAGGCCTTGGAGACCTCGCCGGCGCGGGCAGCGAACTCGGTGCCCTCGGCGGCGAGCTCGGCAACGACCTCGTCCTTGAAGGCGGAGGAAGCGTTGTCGCGCTCCTGCTTGCCGGCGATCTGGTAGATCTCGGTCAGCTTGGCGGAGGCCTTGGCCTCGACGGCTGCGAAGACGTCGTCTTCGAAGTCGCGGAAGACCGGGAACTCGACGGTCGGCTTGGCGGCGCGTGCTGCCAGGTCTGCCTGTGCCTCGCACAGTGCCTTGATGAACGGCTTTGCAGCCTCAAGGCCCTGGGCAACAACCTCTTCGGTCGGGGCGGTGGCGCCCTGTTCCTTGATGAGGTTCCAGGAGTTGTCGGTGGCCTCGGCCTCGACCATCATGATGGCGACGTCGTCGCCGGCGATGCGGCCGGCAACAACCATGTTGAACACGGCGTTTTCCAGCTGGCTGTGCTTCGGGAAGGCTACCCACTGGGCACCGTTTCCGTCGTCAACCAGTGCAACGCGGACGCCACCGATCGGGCCGGAGAACGGAAGGCCCGAGAGCTGGGTCGACATCGAGGATGCGTTGATGGCCACCACGTCGTAGAGCTCGTCCGGGTTGATCGCCAGAACGGTGACCACGATCTGGACCTCGTTGCGCAGGCCCTTGACGAAGGCCGGGCGCAGCGGGCGGTCCATCAGGCGGCAAGCCAGGATGGCTTCGGTCGACGGACGACCTTCGCGGCGGAAGAAGCTGCCCGGGATACGGCCGGCAGCGTACATGCGCTCCTCGACGTCCACGGTCAGCGGGAAGAAGTCGAAGCCCTCGCGCGGGTGCTTGCCGGCAGTGGTTGCCGAGAGCAGTGCGGTCTCTTCGTCGATGTAGACCATGGCCGCGCCTGCGGCCTGCTGGGCCAGACGGCCGGTTTCGAAGCGGATAACGCGCTTGCCGTACCGACCGTTGTCGATCACGGCCTCTGCGAATTGAATTTCGGGACCCTCCATGGGGCGTGTCCTTTCGATCAATATCCGCAGCACACTGCGAACAGGCCACACATCGGTGCAATCTGGTCTTCGATCGAGACTCGCGCTCTTCCTTGAGAAAGAGCGAAAGCCACTACCGAGGACCGCGAATGTCTTCCGGTGTGTCAAGTGCGCGAAGTGCGCGGATATTTCGTCTTGTTTCTGTGCTGGTCATGCGAAATTGCAAACCATACATACACCAGCCTACCGGGTTAACGGATTCGGCGCAGTGGGGGCGCAATCTCGTTGCTGGCCGGGATCTCGGTGTGTGTGCCCATGCAGCACCGGCGACGCTCTCGCGCCGTTCGCCGTCGAGCGAACCACAAAGCGGATCGTCGTGGATTTCCTGCAAACGGCACGATTGGAGGTCGTCAATTGTGCCCCTTCTTGTGCGCCCGCTAGCCACGCAATGACCGAAACTGGTCACGATGATCGCGTCGATGTTGAAGTGTGTTTTGCAGTGACGGATCCCCCACCGCGACACCCGAGCATCGAAAATCCGGCACTCAAAAAAGGTTGAAAATTCAAGGAATTCAGATTCGCGCATGCCCCGCCCGCAATAAAGCCCGGTGAAGGTGGCACAAACGCTACACGTATGCCATGTCACCGCACTTGGTCGGGTACGCCCGCGTCTCCACCAACCAACAAGACCTCGCCTCCCAGCAGGCCGGCCTGAAGGCCCTCGGCGTGCCGGATGATTTGGTGTACGTCGACCACGGGCTCACCGGACGGAACCGCGAACGCCCCGGGCTCAACCAGGCTTTGGCCGCGTGCCGGGCCGGGGACACCCTGGTGGTCACCAAGCTCGACCGCCTCGCCCGCTCCCTGCCCGACGCCCGCGACATCGTCGAGGACCTCACCAAAAGGAACATCAAGCTCAGCCTCGGCGGGAACGTCCACGACCCCACCGACCCCGTCGGCCGGCTCCTGTTCAACGTCCTGGCCATGGTCGCCTAATTCGAATCCGACCTCATCCGCGCCCGCACCCGCGAAGGCATGCAGATCGCCAAGGCCAAGGGCAGGCTCCGCGGCAAGCAACCCAAGCTCTCCCCCGCCCAGGAAAAACACCTCGTGGCCCTGCACCACGGCGGCAAGCACACCAGTGCCGAAATCGCCGAACTCTTCGGCGTCGCCCGCAGCACGGTGTACCGGATCGTCCAGCGAAATCATTGAGAACGGGCCACAAGCTAGTGGAGAGTACAACCAGCGGTCCACTTATGGACGAATCAGCTTGGTCAGACGACTGGGGGCATACCTGCCATTCCGACATAGCCCGGAATCTCATCGAATCGCGTCTCGACGGTGAGCGGCGGAAGAATCGCATCCGCCATTTGCTCAACATTGAGAAAGACGGAACCCTCATGAAATGACAGCGGCCAATTAGGTCTCGCTTGGATCTTAGTGAAATTCAGAGTTCCCTGGGGGGGCCAAATACGGACAATAGTTGGGTCAGTGTCGAATGGGTGTTGAAAGCTCCAGCCAGGATGGTGCACGAGAGTAAACCCCCATTCTTTCAGACCAATCAGGGCACCTTGGCAGCGAACTTCGTTCTTAGTCCCTATCAAGTGCGGCAGTGCCATTGACGTAAAGGCGCCGTCTTGTCTGGACGGCGAGAAGCGGTGGATAAATAGACTCAAGTCGCTTGGGGAGTCGTTTTCATTAATCATCCATGAGTATGGTTCATATTGATCGGGATTATTTTCCCAAGCAATCTGATCGATCTCCCAGCCAGTCTTCGTGCTGGGATGAACCAGAAGAAGGCATGTTTTCAGCAGCCAGAGGGCAGCGGACTCAGCCTCCCCAGCGCTCAGGTCTACGCCGCTGAAGGCTTTTTTGACGGACGCGTTCAGGGCAACCTCGAATCGCACGTTCAGCTTGGTATTGCACGGCCCACAACAGTCCAATTTGATATGTTCAGGGGTGGGTAAGGGACGTAGGGCTTTCTTTCCGGCTTTGTTTTTCGCTGGCACTCCGTTCTTTTCACGCCCATAGGGTCCATCACCCATAACGTCCTTCCAGAGCCACAGCGGAATCACGTGCTCACCCGTCCCGCCCGAATTCTGCGCATGCAATAGCTTCGAAAGCCATTAAGGCGTTCTATGAAGCAAGCCAACGAGACCGCGCAACAAAGGCCGCAACGGCCCACGGAGCAATCGACCGAGCTCGAGAAACGTTGCTGTCCGTTGGAGGCGCGTCGGCAGAGATCAAACGAGACATCATTGCCTGGGTCAGGCTACAGGGCAGCCAAACCTTCCTCGTTTCTGACGTCTCCACTCCTGAAACAACTGTCGTCGGCCAACAGAATAGGAGCAATGCTGAGCCTTCCAACTCACGGAAGTCGGCCCAGAACCAGCCATCACAGCCTGCCAAAGAACAACGAAAAAGCGTTGTACAAGGCAAAATCGCGATTGGAAAAGCCAAACCAAAAGTCAAAGCACCACAAACCGGCGAAACCATTTCCAAGGTTCAGATCCAAGGTCGGGGCACGACTCGAACCGTTTCCACACCAGTCGTTGAGCCGCCAACGTCCGTTGGAAACAATCCATTCATGCCGGTTACGAGAAGCCGACCTGCAAGAGTTACATATGCAGGCTCCACGACTCCGTATGCCCAAGCGGTTGCAGACTTCGAGAACGTCAAACGCAAGCTGATGGATCTCCGCGCCCAGCTGAAACATACGGCAAGTGAATATCACGCAAGACAAATCTTGAAAGAACGCGCAGAGTTACTCAAGAACGATATTGCCAGATTCCGTGCCAAACACGTTGCTAACGGCGGTTCTCCGGAAAACCGCAAAAACTACATTGAGTTGCAACGTCTCTTCGCACAATGCCGATGGCGACCTCCACGCAAGGGCAACAGTGGTTCAGTCTTGTCGGGCGGACTCCCCTCACACGGCACTCGCTACTGAAATCCGGCCCAACCGCCCCCAGCGACATCAAGCTCGAGCGCGTCGAGGGCGGGCACGAACCACACCGGCTGCACGCCACCATCGGCAAGGGGCTCTCGACTCCAAACGCAAAAGATCGCTGACGGAGCATCCCGGTAACCAAGCCGCCGCTTCACGAAAGGCTCGCTACCAGAACACCTCTGATCAATCGCCGATAACAGCTCTTTCGTCGAGGTTCCCTCGGCCCGGAGAGGAGCTCCTTGGGAGACAGTACGTCGGCAAGGCCGACGGCGCCGAGCGCATTCTCGGCCGTTGGGCGGTCTACACGCGCGACGGCCACGCCGGGAACGTCGTCCTCCGCGAGCTTGCCCATCACAGTGCAGCCGGGAAAGCTGCAAGGACGAAGACAGACCATGCCCGGTACTTCGTTTTCGGCCTCCTGCGCATGTTCGGGCCCAGCACTCCCTCCTCGGAGATGAACGCCGCCGAGTCGCACTAAAAGGAAGCACTGATGAAGCGAGGATTCGGCCCGAACAGGAACTGACCGAACAGTGAATCGTCGTGTCAAATTGTGAGCGGCCGGTTTGCGGGCCGGGGATGCCTGAGCCGGTGGGCCCACCCATGTTTGAATTGACCAGGACGAAGTGTCATGTGGACACGAATTTGGGAACCCCCGTGCCTCAACGTCGGCACTAGCCGGTCTCTGTATGCCTGGACGAGGTAGCATCGAAATATCGTCAGGGATAAGTGTGCCATCTAAGGAGTTCACCATGAGGCTGTCCACCGTTTTAGACCAGATTGACAGCCAGGACGTAGCCTTGCCCGAGTTTCAGCGGGGCTATGTATGGAACAGGCAGCAGGTGCGCGGACTCTTCACATCCCTGTACAAGGGGTACCCCATTGGCGGTTTCATGACTTGGAACACCTCGGTGCTGACAGCCTCCGCCCGCGGTGAAAAAATTGAACGTGACGGCAGCGTCAAGCTACTCCTGGACGGTCAGCAACGCGCCACCACATTGTACGGCGTTATCCGTGGTGTGCCACCGAAATTTTTTGAAGGAAACGCCCAAGCCTTCACTGATCTTTTCTTCAACGTTCAAGACGAAATTTTCGAGTTCTACGCCCCGGTGAAGATGAAAGACAACCCAGGCTGGATAGATGTTTCCGCCCTGATGGTTGACGGCGTAGAAAAATACCTGGAGGCGCACCCTGATATCTCAGGTCTCGGTTCGGGTGAACTTGTAAAGTTTATGGCCAGGATGACCAAGCTCGTGGAAATCCAGAACCGGGAGGTTCACATCGAAGAGGTCAGCGGTCACGACAAGACAATCGACGTCGTAGTTGACATCTTCAACCGCGTAAATTCAGGGGGAACCAAACTTTCCAAAGGTGACTTGGCTCTAGCCAAAATCTGTGCCGCTTGGCCCGAAGCACGAGCCGAAATGAACACTTACCGCACCAAGTGGGAATCTGCCGGATACAAATTCACCTTGGATTGGCTGCTCCGCAATGTGAACGCACTGCTCACCGGGGAAGCACTGTTCTCAGCCCTGTCGTCAGTGGAAGCAGAAAAAATCCGCACAGGACTCAAGGAAGCAGCCGGCCTGGTCTCGATCGTACTCGACGTAATCGCCGCACGCCTGGGACTTGACTATGACCGCGTCTTCCCTGCCCGTTTTGCCGTCCCGGTCATCGTCAAGTACTTGGCAAATAACGGCGGACGTTTCCCGAACGCAATCGAACGCGACCGAATCTTGACTTGGTATATACACGCAGCCATGTGGGGACGGTTCGCCGGCTCCACCGAGTCTTTCCTCAACGTTGACCTCAAAGCCGTCGAGGAGGCAGGCATCGACGGATTGATGGAACAAATGCTCCGGACCCGCGGGGACCTCATCGTCAGGGAAGCTGACTTCGGCGGAAACACCATCGGCGCCCGCTTTTATCCCATGCTTTACATGCTGACCCGCATTCATGGTGCCAAGGACTTCACAACAGGGATTCCTCTCTCGGCACACATGCTCGGCCGGAACTCATCCCTTCAGGTCCATCATATCTTCCCCAAAGCCCGCCTGTATGAAGCCGGTTATTCCAAAGAGGAAGTGAATTCGATAGCCAATTATTGTTTCCTGACCCAAGACGCAAACCTAGACATCACTGACCGCGACCCCGCAGAATATTTCCGGACTTTAGAACGCGATTATCCCGGAGCTATCGCAAGTCAATGGATTCCGATGGACGAAGACCTTTGGTCCATCGGTAGGTACCGCGAATTCCTTGCTGCCCGCCGCCAACTCCTCGCTGACGCCATGAACGACGTGTTGGATGATCTCTGGCACGGAACGAAAACGTCCGATTTGGAACGCACCGCGCAGGCACCTCCGGAATTGACCAGCGAGGCAAATATGGTCGACGATCTCGTAAAGGAGCTTGCGGAACTAGGACTGGCGCGGGCAGAAACAAATATTGAAGTTCGAAACCGGGAGTCAGGAGACCTCATCTGCGTCGCGGAAGCTTATTGGGCTGACGGACTTCAACCAGGAATGAGCTCTCCTGCAGTCTTAGAACTCGACGGTAATGCCAATGAGCTCAACGAACTAGCCGCTCTCGGTTACCTCGTCTTCACCGACGTAGGAGCCGTACGTAAATACGCCGAAGACCTGACACTTCAGGCCGCAAGCTTATAGCCGCAGGTCGAGAGCAAACTAGGCCATCGAGACTTGCCTCGGCTATCACGTAGCTGAATAAAACTATCGACGGGCTGGCGTGCCTCGCGGCGAACGTCAATCCAGCATTTACAGCCAGTGGCGTCGGCATCTTTCATCTTCGGGTTGCCGGTCCGGTGCATCCTCGCGGCAGCATTTTCCGCTACAAGACGTCTAGCCCTCCGATAGCCCTTGTAGTTCCGTCCTCTAAGCCCGGAGTTCCTGCGTACCGTGTGCGGGCCCTATGCACAATTACTACTGCTTCACTGGGACGAATATTCAGTTCGACGTCGGGCCGGTAGTGGTAAAGCCATTCCGACCACCGTTTCATGCCTCGTACTCTTCTCCTCCGGCGGAGACTCCAGGCTCAAGATCGTTGTCACTCAAATACTTCAGTGCCCGTTCAATGGCGTCGATCTTCCGTTTCAGTTCCTTAAGCGCAAGTGCCGAATCGTCGGAGAACTCATCGAGGCGTTCATATTCACGCCGCACTTCAATTTCGGTCTCAACGAGAGTTCGCCACAAGGTGTCGTCCTGCTCGAGATGTTGCTCTTTTCGCAGAATCGCTGCTGACAATTGGCGCGTAACAACCGCCTCGAGTGTTTCAGCGGTGGTTCCAGGACTGGCGAGGCCAAATGCAATTCCGCCACCACCCGCACCGACGAGCGCACCCGCCGTAAGCAACCCACCAATCATGCCACCTGGGCCAAAACTCGCAAGTGCACTGGTGATGACCGCGGCCCCTACAAGTCCGGCACCCGCGGCGAGCACTAGTCCACCGGTAGCCACGATAAGCGCCGCCGTTCCTGCACCCATGGCTCCCAATTTGACCCAGTTCACTCCGCGGCCACTGAGCGCCTCCTGCGCAAGCTTAGCGGCAACGAACACATCGGTACCGTACCGACTTCCTAGTCCCATCTCGGCAGTGAGGTCTTCCATGGCAGCTTGCAGTTTGTCCCTCGAGACCGCGATCTCAAACGGCCTGATCACGTTTTCCGCAGCCAAGACCGTCAGCAGGACTACGGCCAAGTCCTTCGCCATATGGTTACTCGGGCGCGGCTCCGGCACAATCGATCGCGGATCAGAGAAGTCGAATGCCAAGCGTGCAACAGCGGACGGCATGGCTCGGTTCTCACGGCTATTTCGCCGCCTGATGTCTTCAATATTGGTAGCTTGCACGCGTCGGAGCGCGCCAGCATAGCGATCTTGAATGTCACCCTTCAGCTGTATCTTGATAAGATGAGCGTAACGCAACGCCAGAAGAGCGAATTGTTCGACGGCATCCAGGGGGATTTCGAGTCCCTTCTCAATTCTCGCAACTTCTTTCGACCTGGACCCGAACATCGCAACGCCGATGGCCTTGGCTACGGCGTCATTTGCGAGATACTCCTCCGCTGCGTGTGCCTGCCTCAACACCTTTTTGGTCTCAACCCGAAAATCGACCATCCAAGGAATTGCAGATGACACGCCTCGGCGGGCGGCTACGGGATCGGCCTCGTTCCAGAAGTTCACCCACCAAGCTAGGTTGGTCGGTGGTTCCTTCAACGTCTCCCGTAGTTTGCCGAAGTCAAAGCTACCGCTCGCTAGTGGGCTGCCAATGGTGACCATTCCAGCGACATCAACACCTATCGGCAATCGACGCACGAGGTCGGCGGCGATCACCGAACCGAGGCTGTGGCCAACGATCACGAGCCGCCCCGATTCAGGGATCTTCTTGAGGATGCGATTTAGGACTTGAGCACGAACTTGAGGATTATTCATGTAGTTGTGCGCTTGTCTGAAAAAAGGCAGCCCGACGGCCACGTTGGCGGCAGCTTCAGCACCTAGAAAGCCATTGCCGCGATCTTGCCGTCCTAGGCTGAACTCGACTGCTCCCATTCGGTGCTCAAAGGCGCGGCGGTTCTTTTGTGCCGACTCGCGGGAAAGCGGCTTGATTGTCAGACCTGGCAGTGCCTCTTTTTCGTCCCAATCCTTCAGCGCGTGTGAGTACTTGGGTGCGATCACTCGCTCTATTTCCAGACCAGGGTAGCCAAGAGGGATCAGAGACTTTGTGAGTCTGTTCATCCAAGTATCCTCTGGATCACCGTCACCAACACCGTGCAAGAACAGCAAAGTCGCTTCGTTAGACAAGAAAACTCCATTCGTCGCCGCCCCATAGGCGTTCCAGTCAGAAAGCAAAAGGCTTCCGGGCAAGTATATATATTCAAATAAGAATCGCTTGCGGAGGGCGCCGTAACGGTGTTCTTCGCAGTCTTCGGCTACGACGCCATGAGCACCGCCGCCGAGGAGTCCACCGACGGCAAGAAGCACATGCCCAAGGCCATCGTCTTCTCGCTGGTCATCGCCATGCTCCTCTACGTCGCTGCCACCCTGGTGCTCACCGGCATGCAGAATTACCGGGACATCGATCCGACCGCCGGATTCGCCTCCGCGTTCAACGGCGTGGGACTTTCGGTCATCGCCACGATCATTTCCGTGTTCGCGGTCCTGTCCATCCTCACCGTGATGCTCATCTTCCTGCTGGGAGTGACCCGGGTCTGGTTCTCCATGAGCCGCGACGGGCTGCTCCCTGGGTGGTTCTCCAAGACCGACCGCCACGGAACCCCGCAGCGCGTCAACTGGATCGCGGGCATCGCCTCCGCCCTGCTGGCGGGCGTCTTCTCGATCAAGGCGGTCGCGGACGTGACCAACATCGGCATCCTGGCCGCATTCGTGGTGGTCTGCCTGTCGGTGATCATCTTCCGCTACAAGCGGCCCGAGGCCCCGCGCACCTTCCGGCTCCCCTTCATGCCCGTGGTCCCCGCATTCGGCATGCTGGCCTCCGGGTTCCTGATGCTGCAGCTGCACTGGGAAACCTCGCTCAGGTTCGTCGTCTGGCTGGTGATCGGCCTGACCATCTACTTCACCTACGGACGCAAGCACTCGCTCATGAACCCGGACAGCCCCCGGCACGACGAACGCGTGGTGCTGCCACGCGGCGAAACCTAGTCCGTATCCATGCGCAATCATAGGTTTTCAGCAGCGTTCTGTGATCGCTTGGCATCGCTCGGTAGAGGGTATGCGAGGCGACTGACGCCACCCCCAGCACCCACCTGAATCACTCTCCGCGCGTCAGTCTGGGCAGCACTTCGGTGGCGTCGTCCACTGATTGGAATGCAGGGACAGCGAAATTGCCGGCGGCGATCTGAAACTTGACTTGTTCAAGTTCAACTTTGAGCTGATCAACGGTGGCACGGTACTTTTCAAAGTTCGCCTTACGACGCCTAGCTACGATGAAACTGATGATGACGGCGATAATTGCCAACGGAAACGACACCAGTAGGGCTATGCCGGACATGGCTAGGAATTCAAGTGCTATGGGAAGCGCCTGCTTGAACGCCATGAACTCGTTCACCCCGCCAACCACTGCATGCAGGGCGGAATCCAGCGGGACCAGATACTCCCCCACAACCGGAGTCCCAGCTAACGACGGAGCGCTCAGCGATGATTCTTCCCCGGCAGACCAACGCGAATCACCAACAGTGCTCAGGACGTAGATCCCGGAACCAGCATTGAGTGCCGCAAAAAGCGTGACGGAACCGACCACGGTCCAGTGAAGGCTACGCCAGCGAAAGACGCCTAGCACAAGCAAAACTCCGGCGGCGATGCCCCACGAATAGCTGTGTAATTGTTCGAGGCTCAAGCGGCCCAGTAGTTCCATCAAATTCCCCGCCCCTTGCCGTTGGAGTCAATGTTTGCTCCAGACCGAAGCGATCTTATCCCGGCCATCCTCGGAATGCCGCGGAGGTTACTGGCGCAGAGCTCTGACGTCGGCAGGTGTCAGCGATGCGTATTTCTCGCCAATATGGCATACACACTAATGCGTTCCCGGGACGGCGGAATTCCGGCTCGGAGCTGATCCAAGATCGGCAGCAGGTCGCCAATTCGTGGCACCGGGCGTCGCCAGCGACTTACACGACCGCCACCTTCGTTTGGCGGCTAAGCCACGGCCTCGGCCAACGGCTTCCATGTCCAACGCGGTGAACCGTTCCCCGAGGGGTTGTCATCGGCGGGTTCCGGGTGGGTCAGTGCGATGGCCTGGGTGACGACGTCTGCCAGTCGCCTGTTTCGTTCGTAGGCTTGCCGTTGCCAACTGGCCCCTGTTCCGATGCTGAGGATCCTTTCGAGGGCTTCCTCGACGTAGTCCGCGTCCCCTGACTCGTTCAGTGCATCCCGCACGTGGACATGGAGTGCCGAAATGACGTTTCGCGCGGTGTCCGGCCTGTGGGTTACGGGGTGGAGCAGTTCGCCGCGGATGCCCCACCGGCTGGCCATCCAGACCCCCTGGCGCAGGACGATCGCCGGAACCCTGTCAGGTTCCGCTCCGGCCGCCCACTCCCGGACGGCGGTCCCCACCAAGGCCCGCACCAGGGCTGCAAGCAGGACGGTATCCCTGGGATCAAGGCAAACATCGCTCACAAATGATTAGCCCTACATGAACTGCTCGCCACGGTGCCCTGAAGTTTTGAGTTCCTGAATATTATCTTGTCGGTATCCGATAGTACGATTGAATAATCATTCGGGAGTAAATCGGGTTTTGCGTACCCACGTTAAGTCTTGGCGAATCTGCACCGGAATCTCGCACACAATCAGGGGGAATTTTTGAAAAACAACGTATTGGCAAGCACTATTTTGAGTCTTGCGGCACTCTTGGCACTGACGTCGTGCGCATCCGGTGAGGTATCGGCGCCTGTCACGGTTTCGGGGGTCTCAGAGACCCCAGCAAGCGAGTCGACTCAGGCTTCCGCCGAAGCAGTGCAAGCCCCCGTGGGCGGAGTCGCCGTGGTGGCTTGCACCATCTTGGATTTTGCGACACTTTTTGCACTGACGTCGTGCGAATCTGGTGAGTCACCGGCGCCTGTTACGGTCACGGCCACGGAGACTGTTTCGGGGGCGGAAGAGACCCCGGCAAGCGAGTCAACTCAAGCTTCCGCCGACGTAGCGCAAGCCACCGGGGACGTAGCCGACGCGGGGAGCAGCAGCGACGGAAAAGTCGGCCAAAAGCTCGTCAACGGTGGGGTTACATTGACCGTTACCAAAGTCGAAATCGCCGAGACCATCCCGATGAACCGTACGGGTTACGAAACCGGCACCGAGTTAGGCAAGATTACCCACGAGAGGCCCGAAAAGGGCGGCAAGTTTTTGCGGGTTGACACCTTGGTTGAGAACACCAGTAATGTCTCCATGGATTTGACTTGCGGTTGGGTGATCGAAGCCAAGACCCTCGACTCCCAGAAGCGCGAGTTCGACAGTATTGATGGCCTTGATTACCTGGAGAACAATCCCGGATGCAACGACGGATTGCAGCCTGGATTCAAAGCTGACATGAGCTATGTTTACCTGCTTCCGGAAGATGCCGACGCCACCAGCTTCAAATTCCGGAATCTAGACATCCAAGCCGAAACCGAATACACCACAATCACTTTTGATCAGCCCCTGAAGTAACCCACAACTCAAGACCCGTCTTTCCGGTAGGAAGACGGCTTTGTGCGCATTATTCAGAACCGTATTGATCACCAGCCGAGCCGATAGTATTCCAGCCGTGTGACGGTGCGAATGACCTTCGGCAATTCGGTAAGTCTGGCGCGGTATCCGGTGGCAAGGATCTTCCAGTTTTCAGGTGCGCCATGGCCCGTTCCACGGCGGAGCGAATCAGGCTGATCTGCTTGCAATACGCCTTGTCGTGGTCGTTGGGTTCCCCGCCGGCAGGCTTCTTCAACGGGATGATCGCGTTGGTGCCGATGTAGGCGGGATCCGCCAGCCATGTGTGCTCCTTGAGGATCTCTTCCCAGCCGACTTCTCTCAGCGCCCAGCTGTCGTGGCGGCGTCACGGGACCGGGATCGAAACGCTCAGCAGGTGTCCCTGGTCGTTGGAAGCGACCTGGCCCAGTAGTCCGTGGCGGCGTTTCTTGCCTGAATAGTTTTTCGTGATTCCCGCCCTGAATTTCCGTGTTGGTATGTCGTTTCCATCCACCACCACCCCGGCCCAGCGGATGAGGTAGTTTTGGATTCCAGTGCCGCGGTCAATTCAGGACATTTAAATTTATCTACAAGTAAACCCTTGTAGACTGCAACTTGCCTCAGAACCACCCCAAGGAGTACATAGTGTTGAACCCGCTCGACCTCGGCTCGACCTCGTCCCCGCAGGCAGGAAACCCACTGGAGTTGGATCCGCCGAAGCCCATAGTTGAGGTGGTGGTTCATGTTCCGGAGAAGGTCGGCGGCATGATCCTGGTGGATGCCGAGGCGCAGCAGAAGCACGCTGAGAACGCCAAGAGCTTTCTTGATGACCTGCTGGCCACACCTCTCCAGAGCCCGGAGTTTCAGACCAAGCTGGCTCAATTGACCCGGCTGGGTGAGGGGACGATGCAGCAGGCAAGCGGCGCGTCCAACCGCATGTTGAAGAGGCCCGCAGCCGCACTCGCAGCGGATGGCGCGGACCCTGCGTCCCGTACCGGAAACTCCTTGGTGGAACTGCGACAGATCGTCACCGACCTGGATCCCAAGCGCCACGACTTGACGGGCACGAAGCGGATTTTCAGGTTCCTGCCCGGCGGCAGCGCCATCCAGCGATACTTCATGAAGTACGAGTCGGCGCAACAGCAACTTGATGCCATTACCAAGGCACTCAAGGGTGGGCAGGACGACCTCCGGCAGGACAATGCCGCCATCCAGACCGAACGCGATGCCCTTTGGGCGGCGATGGGGCAGTTGGCAAACTACGCCGTGCTCGCGAGCCACCTGGGTGACGGTTTGGAACGGCGGATTGAAGAGCTGCGCAACATGGGCAAAACGGATGACGCCACAACGCTGGAAGCAGATGCCCTCTTTTACGTCCGTCAACGCCACCAAGACCTGTTGACCCAGATGGCGGTGTCCATCCAAGGGTACTTGGCTCTTGACGTGGTCAAGAAGAACAACTCGGAGCTGATCAAGGGCGTGGATCGCGCGCTGGACACCACTCTCGCGGCGCTGCGGGTCGCGGTGATAGTTGCGCAAGCCTTGGCCCAGCAAAAGATCGTTCTGGCGCAAATCGATGCCCTCAATTCGACCACGTCGGACTTGATTGTCTCGACCTCCGAGCTCCTCCGCTCCCAAGGCACGGCCATCCACCAGAATGCTGCCCAAGCCACGATCGACCCCGCCAAGTTGCAACAGGCATTCGACAATGTATTCCAGGCCATGGACGAAATCGACAGGTTCAAGGCCGAAGCAGCACAATCGATGAAACAGACAGTGCAGGTTCTTGAGGGTCAAGTTAGCCGAGCGCGAGGTCAGCTCGAGCGCAGTCACGCCTCTGACGCAGCCACTACGCACACACGGAGGGCGTAGTGATCTCGCGCCTCACTGCAGGGAACGTCTTCAAGGTAGCGCTTGCCGTTCTATTTTTTCCTCTCATCGCCTTTCTCGTGCTCGTCATCGGGATGGGTGCCAAGAACAAGAAGGTGCTTCTTGAGGGCGGGATCTATGCCGCCATCTTCATTGTTGCCGTTTCCCTTCCTGGCGACATTGCTGCTGTTCCCGGGATAGCGGCAATGGGCGTTTCGGCCGTGCGGTCCTACATGCTTCGCGATCTCTGGCTCCCCAAAAGGGTACGGAAACCGCGACTTGGCAACACGGTCCAGGAGCACGCACCTATGCGCCCTCCCGTCCCGCCGTCCCAGGCTGCAGCTTCGCTCCCCGGGTCGTCGGACGAATTGTCGACCGCTCTGACATGGGTGAGCTCGCAGGCCAAGCAGAACCAGCACCGACTCCCTGCTGACACCTATGTAACCATCCTGGAAACCTGCCAGATGCTGGACTCGGTTATCGACGCGGAAACCCGGCAGCCCTCTGGCGATGCGCGCTTTGAGTATGAACTCGAAGCCATGGTGCGGGAGTACCTACCAAATGTTCTTCAGGGATTCCTGGCCGTACCGCCGAGCATGGTGGACAACCGGCAACCAAACGGGCGAACACCCAATGAGGAATTGGTTGAGCAACTTCGCCTCCTTCTGGGACAGGCCGAGACGTTGCACTCCACCCGGCACAACCAAACGTCGGCGGATTTGACCAGTACGGGCAACTTCCTCAGGGAGCGGTTCGGGCACCACCAACCAGGTGGCTTCGACTTCGGGATCAAGTAGGAGATCAGGTCCGAAGATGCTCGGGTCGTAGCTGGCAATGAGCACTCCGCATGCGTGCACATCAGCGGCAGGTTCTTCCAGGGCGCGCTGGACGACGCCGCGCTGTGGAACCGCGTCCTCACCGGCGACGAGCTGGACACCATCTGGAACGATGGCGACGGCACGGCGGTACCCGTCAGCTGCCCCGAGGCCAACGGCACGCCCGGGTGGTGGGAGCCCCGCAAGGACTAAGGCATATCGAACATCGGAGAGCCCCGCCGCGCCGTTTATACCCACCGGATTCGGCCCCGTGATGCCCGGCGCCCCGTCAGTGTTCTTCGCGGTCTTCGGCTAAGACGCCATGAGTACCGCGGCCGAGGAGTCCACCGGCGGCAAGAAGCACATGCCCACGGCCATCATCATCTCCCTCGTCATCGCCATGCTGCAATACGTCGCCGCCGCACTGGTCCTCACCGGTATGCAGAACTACCGGGATATCGACCCGACCGTGGGAATCGACTCTGCGTTCAACCGCGTGGGCTTCCGGTCATTGCCACGATCATCTCCGTGTTCGCCGTCCTGTCCATCCTCACCGTGATGCTCTCCTTCCTGCTCGGCGTCACCCACGTCTGGTTCTCCAAGACCGACCGCCAGGGCACCCCGCAGCGCGTCACCTGGATCGCCGGCATCGCCTCCGCCTTCCTGGCTACTGACGCACAAAACACTTTGCCCCCCTGGCTCGGCGATGCCGCAAGGCGTCCGTAGTACTGGGCCCGTGTTCGGTTGGCGCGACCGCGAACTCAGTTTGCGGCTAAACCACTGCCTCGGCCAATGGCTTCAATGTCCAACTCGGTGAGCCGTTCCCCGATGTGTGCCCATCGGCGGGATCCTGGTGGGTCATGCCGATGGCGTGGGTGACGACGTCTGCCAGTAGCCCGTTTCGCTCGTATGCTTGCCGCTGCCGGGTGGCACCTGTTCCGTTGCTGAGGACCCGGTCAAGGGCTTCCTCGACGTAGGCCGCGTCCCCGGACTCAATCAACGCATCCCGCACATGGTCATGGAGTGCCGAAAAGACGTTTCGTGCGGTGTCCGGCCTGTGCGTTACGGGGTGGAGCAGTTCACCGCGGATGCCCCACCGGCTGGCCATCCAGACCCCCTGGCGCAGGACGATGGCCGGAACCATGTCAGGTTCCATTCCGGCCTCCCATTCCCGGGCGGCAGTCTCCACCAGGGCCCGCACCAGGGCTGCAAGCAGGACGGTATCCCTGGGATCAAGGCAAACGTCGGACACCCTGATCTCGACGGTGGGGTGCCGGGCGGACAGACGGGCGTCAAAATCCGGGTTGATGACCACTCCGGTGGCTGATATGTCCGCCACCAGCGAGTGGTAGGCCCACGCCGACCCGAAGACCTCCATAGGACCGGCCGAGGACCACCGGTTCCAGGCCTGCGTGCGGTAACTGGCGTAGCCGCTGTCCTGGCCGTTCCAGAACGGGGAATTTGAGCTCAACGCCATGAGCGACGGCAACCAGGACCGGATGCGATCCAAGACAGCTACGCCCTCCTCATCCGAGCCGACGGACACGTGGACATGGAGTCCGCAAGTCAGCTGCTCGCGCGCCGTCAGGGCATACTTTTCCACCAGGGCGTCATAGCGTTCGTTCCGAGTGGGATGGGGCGAAACCGCCAGCGGAGAGGTGGCCAGCGCGACGATCCTCGCACCCGCTTTTCGGGCCAGCGAGTCGGCGTAGGCGCGCCCCTCCAGTATCTCCGTGGCGAGCCCGGCCAGGCTGCTGTGCGGGTGCGTGATGACTTCGAGCTGTTCCTGATGCAGCTCTGCGGACAGCATCTGCCGGGCGGATGAGCCGGTCGTCCGCGAACTTGCATCGTGGAGGCCCATCACCTCCGCGGACAGGGGCACGGGGACCCCGTTGACGGGGTCCACGATCAGGAATTCTTCTTCAACACCAAAGGTACGCACCTCCTAAGTGTGGACTATGAAAGCGACAACTGAATCCACGCCTAACGACAGGCCGTCGCAGGCCCGGTTCACCGGAAGGATCTTGGCCTAAACGGGCCAAGACATAAAAGTAAACGGGCTCCTCGCCACCTCTGCGGGCGAGCTCGAAAGCGGGCGGTCCGTTCCGGTAATTGACGTCGAAAACGTCAACAGCCGCATCGGTGCGGGCGACAGTTAAAGGGCATCCACTTTTTATCCCTCCTGCGCCCAGCGGGGCGGATTTCGACGACCGGGGTTCCTGCGAGCGCATGCTTCACGCCTGAATGGTCCACGCAGCCGTTCCTTGGCGGCGCGACCGCTGTCATCGCCACGATCATGTCCGCGTTCGCGGTCCTGTCCAACCTCACCGTGATGCTCACCTTCCTGCTGGGCGTCACCCGCGTCTGGTTCTCCATGAGCCGCGACGGTCTCCTGACCCTTGAAGACAATTGGTGTCAAGTGCTCCGGGAGCGGTGGAAACCCGAGAAGGTCCGGCTCCTGTTGATAGCTACACGGGGTGCTTCACGAGGAGTACGAAACCCCGCTGGAGTCACGCGTCAGCGGCCGCTGGTAGCCACAGGATGCCGGCCATGCAATCTCTCGCCGGTTCGAGAAAAGCACCCTGAAAATCACCCTTCTACAATGCTCCGGGCACTCGTTTCCGCGTAGAATGGCCAAGACGCTGGGAGCCCGCTCCGGTGACTCCCGGACCTTTCCGCACGGAGAAACCCATGCACAAAATTCCAGCCCAAATTCCCACCCGCCATCCACGGATCAGCAGAACTGCCGCAGGACTTCTCGGCATTGTCGCCCTGATCGCCGCGGCCGGCCCCGTCTCGGCCTCCCCGGGTCACCACGGACCCGGGGACAATCCGCCGGAGAGCATCGAGCTTCCCAACGCCTCCTCGGCCGAGGGCATTGCCGCCGGCGGCGGCAGCTCGTTTTACGCGGGAGACCTCTTCGAAGGCGACATCTACCGCGGCAGCCTGAACAGGGGAACGGCCAAGGAGATCATCGATGCCCCCGACGGCCGCAAGGCAGTCGGCATGGAATTCAACAAACGGCATGATCTGCTGGCTGTGGCCGGCGGCGATACCGGCCAGGCCTACTTCTACGACACGGACACCGGCGAAACCGTCGCCAAGTACCAACTGGCGCAAGCGGGGACGTCGTTTATCAACGATGTGACTCTGACGCGCCGCGGTGCCTGGTTCACCAACTCGCTCAAGGGCGAGTTGTACTTCGTCCCGATCGACCGCCACAACGGCGAGCCGGGGAAGGCCAGAACGCTCGACTTGAAAGGCCCGGCGAGCGAAACACCCGGGGACTTCAACCTCAACGGCATTGCCGTAGCCGAGGACGGCCGCACACTCGTGGTCGCCCACTCGGCCAAGGCCTCCCTCTTCACCGTGAACGCCAGGAGCGGAGAAAGCAGGCTGATCAGCAACCTGGACCTCCCCTTCGTGGATGGCATCGAGATCGATGGCCGGAATGTGTGGGCCGTTCAGAACACGATCAACCAAGTGAGCCGGATTAGGGTCTCCGATGACCTGCGCCGCGGCAAGGTCAAGGAGATCATCACCGACGAACTCTTCGAAACACCGACAACGGCGGCCCTCATCGGGGACAATCTGGCGGTGATCAACGCCAAGTTCAACACCGGGTTCCCGCCGACGGCCGACACCTATGAAGCTGTCATCGTCGACGCGTTCGGCGAAGACTGATCCCCCCTGTCCAGCGCCTCCGTGGGCATGCTGGCGACTGATGTCCAGGTGCCAGCATGCCCAGGTGGACGACGTGATCACGACTCTCACTATCAATCTGTCATAGCTGCGTTCTGCGAACTTCGTTGGGCGCCGCAGCGAGCTCGCCGAGGCCAAAAAAACGGTCTCCCAAAACAATTCGTTGCCGGCTTGGGTCACGGCCCGCAGCCGTCGATCCTCGGCGAAGTCGATGCCGTTGCGACTGGGCAACGTGAGGCGCAGGGCCTCCCGCATGGGCGACATCGAAGGTTCCACATCCGTCCCGACCAACCGTTGACCATGCCAAGGGGCGTGGTTAGAGTTGCCGCATATGCGCCCCCGGCATTAGCTCGCCGCGGAATCCTCCCATGGAGTGACGCCCTCGGATCCCCCGCCCAGCGCAATGACGCGCGTCCGGCCGCTCCGACGGAACGTACCCGTAGGGGCCCTTCAGGGTCCCACGTCGAAAGACATCCCCCATGAAAATCGCACGCACCTTGCTGGCCGGGTTGGCCAGCATCCCCTTGGTCTTGGCCATGGCTGCCTCCGCCCCCGCAGGCACGGGCACCGTCCAACGCGACGACGGAGGCGAAGCGCCGGCGCTCAGCGACGGCTTCTCACGCTCCGTTCTCGCCACCGGCCTCGACAATCCCTTCGAGGTCATCTACGGCCCGGACGACCAGCTCTGGGTCACCGAACGCGGCGCCGGACGGGTCACCAAGATCGACCCCGAAGACGGAACCAAGACCACCATCCTGACCATCGATGAATCCCTCTCAACCCCCGGAGAACAAGACGGCCTGCTGGGCATGGCCCTGCACCCCGACCTGCTCAAGCGCGGCAAGAACAAAAACCAGTACGTCTACCTCTCCTACACCTACGCCGGCGACGACGAGACGGATGCCCTGGGCCGCCAGCAGAAGATCGTCCGCTACACCTACGACCGCCGCGACGAGACCCTGGAGAACCCCTTCGAGCTGCTCACCGCGCTGCCGGCCAGCGACGACCACAACTCCGGCCGGCTGGCCATCGCCCCGGACGGGACGCTCCACTACACCCTCGGGGACCGCGGGAACAACCAGGACCTCAACGCCTGCCGCCCCAACCTCGCCCAGGTACTACCGACGCGAGGCGAGGTCCGCGACGAAGACTGGTTCAACTACCAGGGCAAGTCGCTGCGCATGGAACTGGACGGGGACATCCCGAAGGACAACCCGCGCATCAACGGGGTCCGGAGCCACGTCTACACCTACGGCCACCGCAATGCCCAGGGTCTTGTCTTTGCCGATGACGGGAACCTCTACTCCTCCGAGCAGGGCCCCAAGAGCGATGACGAGATCAACGAGCTGGTCGCCGGCGGCAACTACGGATGGCCCAACGTAGCTGGATTCAAGGACGACTCCGCTTACGTCTTTGGCGACTGGTCGGCCGCAGAGGGATGCGGGGACGAAGTGCCCTACGACGCATTCGTCATCCCGGATGCGGTCCCGCAGTTCGCCGAGCATGAATTCCGCATGGACATGGTCCAGCCGCTGCGCACCTACTACACGGTCCCGGATACGCACGACTTCCAGGGCGACGCCTGCGAACCTTCGGGCCTGTTCTTCATCTGCTACCCGACCATCGCCCCGTCCAACCTGGACTTCTACGGAGATGACGAGATTCCCGGCTGGGAAGACTCACTGCTGATGACCACCCTCAAGACCGGCGCTGTCTTCAGGGTCGAGCTCACCGACGACGGCGAACTCGACGAGTCCCAACAGCTGTGGAATTCGGTGAACCGCTACCGGGACACCGCCATCAACGAGGACGGCAAAACGATCTACGTGGCCACGGACAAGGACGGACTGGCCCGCGGCACCAACGGCGACGCCACCACCGAGCTGGAAGACCCCGGCGCCATCCTGGTCTTCACCCACGAGGACGACGATTAGGGAAGGGACTGGCCCAAACCACGCCAACGATTTCAAATGCCGAATGCCGGTGTCCTCCCAACATGGGAGGACACCGGCATTCGGCGTTGGAGGAACACCTCGGCGGGCGTGATGTCGGCTAAGGGGAAAGAGAGGGGTCGGGTGTGAACGCCCAGGGTTTTGGCGCGGTGCCGCTCCCCCGGCAGCCGCAGCTGTTACCGGCTAAGGCGCGGGATCGACGTTGTCTTTGCCCGGCCGGAACCCGGCGATTGCGGCACGGACGTCGCCCTCCTCGTGGTGCCCGCCCTTCTTCTTGCCGAACGGCAGCACCTTGAGCAGCGGGTGGAGGATGGCCATGATGGCACTACCCCAGATGATTCCGAGGATGGCCGAGCACAGAGTGTTCACGAGCCAGGCCAGGAAGCCGCCCACTACGGGGATCCCGGCGAAAGGTGTCTCGAGGGCATGGACCAAGTCATAGGGAGCGTGCCACCCCAGATCGTGGGCCCCCTGCAACATGATGTGGCCACCGACCCAGAGCATGGCGATCGTCCCGACAAAGGTGATAGCTGCCAGCACGGCGGGCATGCCCTTGACCAGCATCTCGCCGAAGCGCTTTGTCCCTGCGGAGTCCTTGGTGGCCAGGTGCAGGCCGATGTCGTCCATCTTCACAATGAGTCCGACGGCGCCGTACACGAGCACCGTGATCGCGAGCGCCACGACGATAAGGATGATGGCCCGCGACAGCAGGGACTCGGTGGCCACCTCGTTCATGGAGATGACCATGATTTCGCAGGACAGGATGAAGTCGGTGGTGATGGCGCCCTTGATGACCTTGGCCTCCGCTGCCGGACCACGTTCGACCGCTGGGGACTTCTCGGCCTCGTGGTGGCCGCGGAGCTTGTGCCAGACCTTCTCGGCACCCTCGTAGCAGAGATAGGTGCCGCCCAGCATGAGGATGAACGGAATGGCCCCCGGAAGGAACGCGCTGACCAGCAGCAGCGCCGGCAGGATGATCAACAGCTTGTTGCGCAACGAGCCCCAAAAGATCTTCTTGATCATCGGCAGTTCGCGGGACGGGTCGGCCCCGGAGACGTACTGCGGGGTGACGGCGGCGTCGTCGATGACCACGCCGGCGGCCTTGGCCCCCGCCTTCGCGGCTCCGGCGGCGACGTCGTCCACCGAGGCGGCCGCAATGCGGGCCAAGGCCGCGACATCGTCCAGCAGGGCGACGAGACCGCCGCTCACAGGGCGCCCCGGTGCTGCTCGAGGGCGGACGGCTGAGCGAGGAAGCCTCTGTCAAGGCGCATAATTGGCATGCTCCGAGTATATGGTGGCGAGCAGACCGGAGACGAGGGAAACGGGGGTCGGCGGTACAGGAAAGGCTGACCCGGCCGGACTTTCCCCAGCGCACCGAGGCCGTTAGCGGTTGCCGGTACGGCGGATCCTGGCCATGTCGACGTGGCCGTTGAGGAACGGAACGCCCTCGGCCTCAAGCAACGCCCGGGCTTCCCCGCCGTGGCATGTCGCCGGCGTGCCGTCGGCATAGACGATCCGCCACCACGGCACGTCGTCGTCCAGGGCCGACACCGCGCGACCTGCCTGCCGGGGGCCGATTCCCACCGCCCGCCCGATCTCGCCATAGGTCGCGACGCAACCGGCAGGGATCGCCACCACCGCTGCCCGGACCTCCTCGCCCACGTCCATGCTCATCCTTCTTCGGACGCGGGATAGGTGATTTTCCCGCCCTTCACCTTGGCGAACGCTGTCATGTTCGCCGGCCGGGTCAAGGAGGTTGACATGATGTCGGAGACCTCCACCCCGGCGACAAGAAGCGCATCGGTGACCAACCTCCGGTGGCATCTCCACGGCACGGCCTCGCTGCACATGATGGCCGGCACGGATTCATCCGCGACCTTCAACAGCTCGGCGAGCCCGGACCCGAACTCTGCACTCGACATGTAATCGGCGTAGTCACGGAAGGCCTTGACCCTCCACCCCGTGTTCGGACTGGCCACGCCGGCCGGCGTGTGCCTGCGACCGCCCAGATTCCGGATCCACCGGTACCCGATATCCACGGGCAACGCTTCCTTGATCGCGTCTTGGTTCCACTGCGGAAATTTCCGTGACGCCGGAAACGAACGGACGTCCACCAATTTACTCACCCCGTTGGTGCGCAACATCTCCAGCACCTCGTCAAAGCCACGGGTGGAATGGCCAATCGTGAAGACGTGCGGCTTCGCGTGGTCGGCTGCCCGATTTTCCATCGTCGAACTCCCCCTCACCAGAGTCTGTCGATTCCGTACCGGGTGGCCCTTTCTTCCGCCCTGTACCAACGTTCCCCTTCAGTCTGGCATGGCGCTACGCAACGGCTCAGGTTCCGCAGAAGGTCCGGTAGGGGCCGAAGTCTTCCGGGGCCGCGGTGGCGTACCGCTCGAAGCCGGGACGCTCCTCGAATGGTGCGGTGACCGCAGCCAGGAGCTTCGAGAACGGCTCCAGGTCGCCGTCGACGGCGGCAGCGAGCGCCTCTTCGACGAGGTGGTTCCGCGGGATGTAGACGGGGTTGGCCTGGTCCATCAGCTCCGCATCCGGATGAAGTGCCCGCCAGCGCTGAACCCAGGCAACGAATGCGGCCGGGTTCGAGAACATGGAGCGCGCGGGTTCGGCATTCCCGCGCGCGGCCGTGCCCAGGCTCCGGAAGAAGGACGTGTAATCGACGCGGTCTTCCTGCAGGAGGGTGAACAGTTCCTCGGTGAGTGATGTGGCTGCTTGATCCGCGAGGCCGTCGGCCAGGCCGAGCTTGGTTTTCATTCCGGCCAACCACTCGGCGCTGTACTTGCTGTGGAAGGCGCCGAGCGATTCCTGTGCCAAGGCAACGGCCTGCTCCTGGTCCTCGTGGAAGAGGGGAAGGAGGGCCTCCGCGAGACGGGCGAGGTTCCACTGCGCCACGATGGGCTGGTGGCCATAGGCATAGCGGCCGGCTTCGTCGATCGAGCTGTAGACCGTGGCCGGATCGAATACGTCCATGAAGGCGCACGGCCCGTAGTCGATGCTCTCCCCCGAGATGGTCATGTTGTCCGTATTCATGACGCCGTGGATGAAACCCACCAGCATCCACCGGGCCAGCAGCGATGCCTGGGCCTCGACCACGGCTTCGAAGAGCGCGAGGTAGGGGTTCTGCGCCTGGGCTGCTCCCGGATAATGGCGCGCGATCGCATGGTCTGCGAGACGACGCAGCAGGTCCTGATTGTCCATGGCCCGGGCATACTGGAAGCTCCCTACCCGCAGATGGCTGCTCGCCACCCGGGTCAGCACGGCCCCGGGAAGCATGGTCTCGCGGCGAATTTGCTGTCCTGTCGCCACCACGGCCAGGGAGCGTGTGGTGGGAATGCCCAAGGCGTGCATCGCCTCACTGATCACGTATTCGCGCAGCATCGGACCGACTGCGGCGAACCCGTCACCGCCGCGGGCAAACGGGGTGCGTCCGGAACCCTTGAGGTGGATGTCCCGAAGACGGCCGTCGGCATCCAGAACCTCGCCGAGCAGCAGCGCCCGTCCGTCGCCCAGACGCGGCGAGTAGGAGCCGAACTGATGGCCGGCATATCCCTGCGCAACTGGAGTGGCACCATGGGGTAGCGCGTTGCCGATCAGCAGCCCCAGGCCCTCGGCATTGCGCAGGGACGCGGGATCGAAGCCCAGCTGGGCGGCCAGCGGCTCGTTGAGCACCAGCAGCCGCGGATCCGGAGCCTGCTCCGCCTGCCAGGGAATGGCCAGCTCGGGAAGTTCACGGGCAAATTGGCCGTCAAATGTGACGGCGGCTTGTGCTTCGACGCTCATCTTCCAAGGATACCGTCGAGGTGGTGCGGTCGGTGGGGACGACGTAGCCAGGCAACGTTCGCGGCACCGAACGCTCACGGCATTGAACGCTCACGGCATTGAACGCTCACATGGCCGTCGACTCGCTCATGCCCGGGCGCCGGTCGCAGGTCGGTGAACCCAATTCGCGGACCGCATTGCAAAAGAGTTCCCTCATCGGGTCGGATGATGCAACATGTGAGAACGCAGCAGGTCGCTGCAGCCACGATCTTCGGAAAGGGCCACACCATGACCAGCCACACTGCACGTACAGGCACAGAGCGCACCAATGTCCAGAAGGCGGCATTGGCCGTCGGCGCAGTCTTTCTACTCGTCGGGATCCTGGGATTTGTTCCAGGGATCACCTCCAACTACGACCAGCTTTCCTTCGCGGGCCACGACTCGGACGCGATGCTGATGGGCGTGTTCCAGGTTTCCATCCTGCACAACGTCGTACACCTGCTCTTCGGCATCGGAGGCATCGCATTGGCCCGGACCCCCGGCACAGCCAAGAACTACTTGCTGTGGGGCGGGGTGGTTTACCTCGTGCTGTGGATCTACGGGCTGCTCATCGACCACGACACCGAGGCCAATTTCGTGCCGGTGAACGACGCGGACAACTGGCTGCATCTGGTCTTGGGTCTGGGCATGGTTGCCCTCGCCCTGCTGCTGACCCGCACCGCGGACGCGGGCACCCGCCGGCCCGGACACGGAAATCTCAACAAGAACCTGTGAACGGGGGCACCAAGGTGAGCAGACACGAAGAACTCGAGCCACTGCGCATCGGCAGACTCGAAGCCCGCCCAACCGGGCCTTTCCAGTACTCCGTCCGCATAGTCCGCAGCGGAAGGGAGCTGGGAGCTGTCCGCCTCTGCGACGACCAGCGCTTCGAGGCCACGACCGGGACAGGAAGCTTCGCCGGGGTGCACAGGACATTGGTCGAGGCCATGGAAGCCTTGGCCTCGGGGACGATGGACGACACCGCCCAGGCGCCCGAGGCACGCCCTGCCCCGGACCCTGCCCCGGTTCATCGGAATCCGGCACCCTTGGGGCGCATCCGTCCAGTCCGCCGCGGCGTCTATGTTGGTCTCACGGCCAGACGCAGCGCTGTCCCGTGATCAGGCGTACTGCCCTCCCCGAGCACCGCGACCCGGACGGCATACCGGATCCGGCGCGGTGCCGGGTGTTCGCCGGATCGACGTTCAGAGGTTTCCGGATCCCTCAATGAAGGCCTTGGCGTGGTCGACTGCTTTCTTGAAGGCGTCGTTGCGCAAGGTAATGCTTCGCAGGTTCTCCGATTCGATGTAATCAGGGATCCCCGGGCGCAGCAGCCAAATGTCGCCGGCCGGCGGCAGGTAAAACATGGCGAAGGACCTGCGATGTTCGTCGTCTGTCCATACGGGGACGACCGCCAGCGCGGCACCCGTGTCAATGTTGATCCACTGGGCACGCGGCATGGGCTGTTCATGGACTTCCGGGTCCAAGAAAGGGGCGGTGCCCTCGCCCCAACGTTTCTCGAACCGTTCATGGAAGGCCGGCAGTAACGGCGAATCGTAGCGACGCCATGCGCTCATCTAAAAACACCTCCTGGCGGCGGTCCGACAACGGGACCGGTGATCATTGACTGGCCGTGAGCGCGCGGGCCGGGCGGCCCGCGGCACAAAAGGGACATCGGGCTACTTCTCCGCCGGGAACCCTCCGGTTCCCGGCGGAGCCGCACCCCCCCCTATTTGCTGTGTTTGAATGTGTGTTGGTCCCCGGCCGTGGGCCGGGGACCAAGTCACGGAAAGCGATTCCAACGGAAAACCGGTGGCCCTTGCTGCGAGGTGGCGTGTCCTATGGAAAGCGCCTTTGCCCAGGCACGGCTAGCCGTTGGCATGCCTTCCAGCTGCGGAACGTGGAACCGGGGGTATCCTGGCTTAGCTTCTGATGGCCTGGCGCTCCCCGCCCTTGCTGGTGATGGCAATCTTGCGCGGCTTGGCCTGCTCGGCCACCGGGATGCGCAAGCTCAGCACGCCGGAGTCGTAACTGGCTTCGATGTTCTCCGTATCCAGGTTTTCTCCCAGGACCAGCTGGCGGCTGAACACGCCCCGGGGCCGCTCGGCGGCAAGCATCTCCACGTTCTCTTCCACATCCGGGCGTTCGGCCCGGATGGTCACCACATTTCGTTCCACGTCCAGGTTGATCGAGTCCGGGCTGACCCCGGGCAAGTCAAACTGAACCTCGAAGGTGTCACCGTCACGCCAGGCGTCCATGGTCATGGTGGTCGGTCGGGCTGAGGTCCCCAAAACCTGCTGGGCGAGCCGGTCGATTTCACGGAAAGGATCTGTTCGCATCAACATGGCTTTCTCTCCTTTGTGGTGTCAATTGATGCAATTTTGGGTGATGGATCCCCACCGGAACCTATATCGGTGGGGATAGATTTTTTATAGCACGCGTGACAGTCTGGTGCAAGAGGATTATCTGGAATTAAGTCTGGAAGGGGATCGACCATGGTAAGCAGGGATCCAGGGTCGCGCGGGGTCTATGCCATCTCGGTCGCGGCCGAGCTGGTGGGGATGGGGCAGCAAAACCTGCGCCTGTACGAACGGGCCGGATTGTTGGAGCCGGGACGCACCGAAGGAGGAACCCGCCGCTATAGCGACAACGACATAGTGATCCTGCGAAGGATCGCCGAACTCCTCGCCCTCGGCCTCAACCTTTCCGGCATCCGTCTGGCCTTGGCCCTCGAGGCGGAAAACACGGCCTTGCGCCTGGAACTCTCGCGGCATAGCGACGGTCCCGACGACGCGGAACCTGCACCCCAACCCTAGGGCTAGCCTCACCCACCGCCCCTCATCCAGAAGGCCAACGGCCGTCATCCAGGCATCGATGCCATGGGACACTGGCAGGCACCTCCACCAACCTCACAGCGCAGCCCCCCACGCAGATCATGGACTACAGGAGCATGCAAGGCTACTGTTTTCCCGAAGAGGACCGGTCAAGGGCGAGAAACAAGGGGCTGGCATGTCAACTATTGCTGCAACGAACGCCGGCAACCGGGGAACCACGTCCAAGACATTCATCGGGCCCGACATCGTTCCCGGTGTCCTCTTGGGTGTGGGGCTCGGCTTGATCGTCGGCGGAATCTTGTTGCACCGACGGACGGACTCGGGGGCACACCGAGGGACTGGCCGCGCCAGTGGTCCGAGGTTCCATGTGGCGGGACGGCCCGGCACCCAGGTGCACGTGCATAGCGTTGGAACCGGCCCGGACACATATGTCTTGATTCACGGCATAGGCGTCTCGTCGCGCTATTTTCGCCCACTCGCCAAGGAATTGGCACGCACCGCCACGGTCCACAACATCGAATTGCCAGGCCACGGAAGCACGCCGAAACCACGTCGAACTTTGAGCGTGCCGGATTACGCACGCGCCGTGTGGGACGCCCTTGACGAATTGGGGGCACATCGGCCCATCCTGGTCGGGCACTCCATGGGGTCCCAGATAGCCGTGGAGATGGCGAACATGCGCGCGGCTGCGTCACCCCGCCTCGTGTTGTTGGGGCCCACCAATTACCCTCCCGAGCGCGGATTCTGGCTCCAGACCCTGCGGCTGGGGCAGGACACCCTCCGCGAGCCATGGCGGATCAACGCCATCGTACTCAGCGACTACATTTTCCGTTGCCGCCCGCCCTGGTACTTCAGGACAGTTCCAGCAATGCTTTCGAATCACATCGAAAACGGAATCGCCAATATTCAGGTGCCCGTGTTGGTTATCCGCGGGACACAGGATCCAATCGTCCCGGCAGCATGGACCTCCGCCCTCGCGCACCTGGCGCCGCATGGCTCGATGGCGCAGATCGACGACGAGAGCCACGTCATGATGTACCGCTCCGCAGCCGAGGTTGCAGCGCTGTGTCGTGCGCCGGCTTCGCACTGTAGCTCCCGACTAGGCGATGCACGGGGAAAAGCGGGTGCCGCAATTTGAGTTTCCAGCCGTTTCCAGTGCGGTCCAATGCCTCGTGTGCCTGAACGTCCAGAACCGTCCAATGAGTGTCGCCAGTGCCCGGTGTCTGGAGGCCGCACAGCCGCTCTGCTCCTCCCCTGTACGAAGGGCGCAGAGACGTCCAACTCGCGGATGGGCTTGTCAGGTGAAGTTCACCAATAGGGCATCAACTGATGGTTTCAAAGGTACTGGTCTGCGCGTGTCGGGTTTTCGGCGGACAGCGAAAATTCAAAACCCATAAGTTCTCATCACGGTAAGAATATGGATAAGCGCTCCGGCGCCACACTCGCAGATGACTGTCCTGTTCATTTACAACGCCTTACCTGGACCAAGGCGATGAAACGTTCGCCTTGGGGCTCGGGATGGCCATGGAGGTGTACTCGGGATGGCCATGGAGGTGTAGTGGTGTGTTTGTGATCCAGAACAATACCGAGGCTCAGAGGTACGAATTTTATGAGGCCGGAAGTCGTATTGGATTTGTGCAGTACGAAATGCACGAGAAGCAGATGTGGGTGCTTTACACCCAAATGCGGCGCAAGTTCAAGAGCGCTGCTCGGGCGAATAGGGCGATGGGTTTCATCCTGGAAGATGCGCAGCGCAGCCGTATCGAGGTGGTTCCGTTCTGTCCCGCCTTTCGGGTGTTCATGTGCCAGAACCCGGTCAATCCCGCGTTGGTGCCGGAAGAATGGCACGAACGCGTCGGCGGTGCGATCAATGGCGAGCAGGACGAGCCCGATCGGGCGGTATTGAAGTACATCCGCTTCACCGGGAGCCCTTGGCGGAAATCATCGGCTGCGCAATCTGCAGCCCTCGCCTCCTAAACAGCGGATCGCAACAACCCATCTCCCTCGGCGTGTGCCGTTTCTGTCTGCGCGGGCGAGTGACGCCCGATACCTGCATGAAAATACGGCACAACGTCGAGGGGGTGGGTTCGATCCCCACATGTATCCCGTCGAAGGCCAAGCCCGAGGAGCCAAATCGGTCCGCGCCGACGCGCTGCGGAATGCCCGCCGAGGCGCGCAGCGAGTCGGCGTGGGTTTACGGGCCAATCCTCCACCCTGTTGCGCGGTCGCGTACGTTTTGCTTCTCCCGTAGGTGCACCGTTGGTAGTCTTCCTGCAATGGCAAAGACCGCAGAATGAGGGGTGGTTTCCTTGAATGAAGGTGGGCTGACAGACGCCGTACAGGAAGCGGGGGCGGTGGAGTTGCTCCTGATCCGGCACGGAGAGAGCGAAGGCAACGTTGCTGCCACCGCGGCGCGCCTGGCCGGTGCGGAGGTCATCGAGGTCCCCGCGCGGGATGCCGACGTGTATTTGTCCAGCACCGGGCAGGAACAGGCCAAGGCGTTGGGTACTGCCCTGGCCCGGGTCCATGACGATTTCCGGCCCGATACGGTGGTGTCATCGCCCTACACACGAGCCAAGCAGACAGCGGAAATCGCTGTCCAGACAGCCAAGTGGCCGCTGGCGGTCCGCACCGATGAACGGCTGCGGGACCGCGAGCTGGGCATCCTGGACCGGCTGACGAGCCTGGGTGTGGAGAATCGGTTCCCGGAGGAAGCCGAGAGGCGGCGCTGGTTGGGCAAGCTGTACTACCGTCCTCCAGGCGGTGAGTCGTGGGCCGATGTGGCGCTCCGGCTGAGATCCGTCCTGGAAGAGCTGAACAGGCTCGGAAATGGACGCAGGGTGGTGCTGGTATGCCACGACGCAGTGATCATGCTGTTCCGATACATCCTGGAGGGCATGACGGAGGAAGAGCTTCTGGACCTTGCCGCAAGTACGTCCATACTCAATGCCTCGAGCACACGCTACGTGCGTCCCTCCGGCTCCGGACCGTGGACATTGGAGAGCTTCAACGTAGCCGACCATCTCATCGAGCAGGGCGTGACGGTTACCGAGCACGCAGGAGACACCAATGTCCACCCGCATTGATCGCAAAGGCGGGGATCCCACGCCAGTGACACCGTCCCTGCTGCGCGATTGGCCGCTGCCGGCACCCGGGGAAGACAAGTACTCCCGCGGCACGGTCCTGGTCATCGGCGGTGGACGAACGACGCCCGGGGCTGCGGTGCTTGCCGGAACCGCGGCACTTCGTGCAGGTGCCGGAAAGCTGACGCTGGCAGTCGCCGAGTCCGTGGCAGTGCAGGTGGGAGTGGCGCTGCCGGAATGCGGGGCCATGGGCTTGCCGGAAAACGCCAACGGGTCCGTCTCCGGAGAAGGGCTGGACCGGATTTCCTCGGTCCTGGATCGGGCCGACACCATCCTGGTCGGTCCCGGTTTGGACGATCTGGACCTGGCCGAGGAGTTGTTGCGCAGGCTGCTCGAGCGAGAGAATTCGGTCGGTAGGTCGGAAGACGCACACCGGCCCGCCATTGTCATCGACGCCTACGCGTTGGCTGGGCTGCTCAAACTCGAAGAGAGACTGGACCCGTGGCGGGGCCGGCTCATCCTGACGCCCAACATGCCCGAGGCGGAAATCCTGTTGGGCCGGGGACTGAAGGACCTGGAATCCGATGTGATGTCCATAGCCCGCCGTTTCGACGCCGTGGTGAGCTGTCAAGGCGTGATCGCAGGCTCCCCCGGCGATGGGTCCGGGAACGCCGAACTGTGGAAGATCACGACGGGATACGGGGGGCTGGGGACTTCAGGAAGCGGAGACGTTTTGGCAGGTGCCATCGCCGGGGTCCGGGCACGCGGAACCAGCGGCCCCCAAGCCGCCTGCTGGGGAACCCACCTTCATGCCGCCGCAGCCGACCGCTTGGCCAGCAAACTCGGGCCTCTTGGATTCCTGGCGCGCGAACTGGCCGATGAACTCCCCGCGCTGATGCTGGAACTAAACACCTGACACCGCCCCCGATGGGGACGAGACACCCGGCTCACCTCGTGCTGCCGCACCCGATTCCGGATGCCGGGCATTCGGCCTGTTCGCCACCGGGCCCACCGGTCAGGAAAGGAACTTGTCCGGGGTCAGCGGCAACCCGCGAACCCGGATTCCGGTGGCGTTGTAGGTGGCGTTGGCTATGGCCGCGGCCGCACCCACGATGCCGATTTCACCAATCCCCCGGGCCCCGAGGGGACCGGCGCGGTGGTCGGTTTCCTCGAGCCAGATGGCATCCACGTCCTCAATGTCCGCGTTGGCGGGTATGTGGTATTCGGCCAGGTCGTGGTTCATCACTTTCCCGAACCGGGCATCCATGACCCCGTCCTCGTGCAGCGCCATGCCGATACCCATGGTCATGCCGCCGATGAACTGGGAGCGCGCCGTGCGGGGGTTGATGATCCGTCCGGCGGAGAACACCCCGAGCATCCTCGAGACCCGCACTTCCCCGGTGTCCGCGTGCACGCGGGTTTCGGCGAATTGCGCGCCAAAGGAGTGCATCGCGTAGCGCTCGGTGTCAGGGTCCTTCATCCCCTGGGCCTGCGCCTGCGCCCAGGCCTCCGGATTGTCGCCATGCTGAGTGCGGAAGGCCGCGGCTGCGGCGATGATCGCACCTCCCCAGCTCGCGGTGCCCGAGGACCCGCCGGCCACCGAGGCAACGGGCAGGGAGGTGTCGCCGATTTCAAGTCGTATTCGCTCCACCGGGCAATCCAGCGCGTCAGCCGCGATCTGGGTCAACGTGGTCCAGGTCCCGGTGCCCAGATCCGCCGCACCGATTTGCACCGCGTAGTTGCCGTCGGCATTGAAGCGAATCCGCGCGGTGTTCTCGGGAACGCGGGAGAACGGGTAGGTCGAACTGGCCACGCCCAACCCCACGAGCCAACCGTCTTCTTCCCGGCTGCCCGGACGGGCATTGCGCCGGTCCCAACCGAAGCGCTCGGCGCCCTTGGCCAGGCACTCCAGCAGATGGCGGCTGGAAAACGGCTTCCCGGAATCCGGATCGATCTGCGGTTCGTTGCGGACCCGCAGCTCGATGGGGTCCAGCCCGCAGGCCTCGGCCAATTCATCCATGGCAACTTCTGGGCCGAACATGCCAGGACATTCCCCTGGCCCGCGCATCCACGACGGGACGGGGATATCCAACTTGGCCAGGCGGTGGGTGGTCTTGCGGTTCGGCGACGCGTACATCATCCGTGCCGGCACGCCCGTTTGCTCGGCGAACTCCTTGATCCGGGAAGTCGGCTCCACCACGTCCTGGCAGACCGCGGTGAGGTGGCCGTCCTCGGTGGCGCCCAGGCGCACATGCTGGATGGTGGGGGTCCGGTAGCCGGCGAGGGAAAACATCTGCTGGCGAGTCAGGGCGAACTTCACTGGCCGGCCGTTGCTGCATTGGGCGGCCAGTGCTGCCAGAATCACGTGTGCGTGCGGCAGGCCCTTGGATCCGAAGCCGCCGCCCACATGAGGTGCAATGACACGGACGTTTTCGGGTTCCAATCCGAAGATCGGCGCAATGGTCTTCCGCACCGGATGCACACCCTGGGTCGAGTCGTACAGCGTCAGCGCACCGCCCTCCCACACCGCCACGGTGGCGTGCGGCTCCATCGGGTTGTTGTGCTCGGCCGGGGTCGTGTAGACGTGGTCAATGACCACTGCGGCCTCGGAGAGCGCGGCCTCGACGTCGCCTTCGGCGGTATCGGTGTCAAACCCCCCGTTGACCTCTTCGGGTGCATAGAGGCCCGGATGGTCGGATGTCAGCAGGGCGTCGTGCTCGTCCGCTTCGTATTCCACAGTCACCAACCCGGCCGCGTGACGCGCGGTTTCCAAGCTCTCGGCAATCACCGCGCCCACGAACTGGCCGCGGAACCCCACCTCGGGGCCCTGCAGCACGGTGTATTCGGCATCGTCGGTTTGGGCCAGCTTCGGAGCGTTGAGATGGGTGATGACGGCGATCACGCCGTCAAGGGCCTCGGCATCACCCGTGTCGATCCGGCTGACCTTGCCCAGCGCGATGGTCGCCTGCACCGGGTAGAGGTAGGCAGGGTTCTCCACCGGCTGGTCGAAGGCGTAGGGCGCGGTGCCGCGCACCTTGGCCAGGCCGTCAAGGCGACGCAGGTCGGTGCCGATGGCCCTGGATTCAATCAATTCAGACATTGCTCGTCCCTCCGGTGACCTCGCGCAGCACGGCAACCATGGTGTTGCGGGCCATGGGTATCTTGAAGGCGTTGTCATCCAACGCCGAGGCCGATTCAAGTTCCGCCTCGGCTGCCAAGCGAAAATTCTCCTCCGAGGCCTGCGCCCCGCGCAGGATCTCCTCGGCGCGTTCCGCCCGCCACGGCTTGTGGGCCACTCCCCCCAGTGCCATGCGGACCTCACGGATGGTTCCGTCCCCGTTCATGGAAACCACTGCAGCCACGGACACCAGGGCGAAGGCGTAGGAGGCGCGGTCCCGCACCTTCCGGTATGCCGAGTGACTGTGCGTGGCCGGCGGCAGGAGCACCGCGGTGACCAGCTCCCCATGTTCCAGGACGGTGTCGCGTTCCGGTTCGTCGCCGGGAAGCCGGTGGAACCCCGCCAGCGGGATGTTGCGTTCCCCGTTTGGTCCCCGGACCACGACCTCGGCATCCAGAACCGCCATCGCGACCGCCATATCCGAGGGATGGACGGCGACGCAGGCTTCCGAGGCACCGAGGATGGCGTGGTTGCGGGTGTAACCCCCAATGGCCGAGCAGCCGGTACCGGGCTCGCGCTTGTTGCACGGGGTGCCCACGTCCTGGAAGTAGAGGCACCGGGTGCGCTGGAGCAGGTTCCCTCCGGTGGTGGCCATGTTGCGCAATTGGCCGGAGGCCCCGGCCAGCAGTGCCTGGGAAAGCACCCGGTAGCGTTCCCGGATGAGTGGATGGGCGGCAAGGTCGCTGTTGCGCACCGTCGCGCCGATCCGCACGCGGCCATCGGGCAGCTCTTCCATGACATCCAGCGGGAGTCTGCTGACATCGACCAGCAGGTCCGGGTTGGCGATGCCGAGCTTCAGGTGGTCCACGAGGTTGGTGCCGCCTGCCAGGAACATGGCGCCGGGTTCTCCGGCCACAGCGGCCACCGCATCGGCCGGGTCCTCGGCACGCCGGTAATCGAAGGGCTTCATGATCCTGCACCGCCCGTCGGTGCCGGGTCTGCAACGTCGGCTGTGGACGCCGCTTCCCTCGCCGCCACGTCCCTGATGGCGGCAACGATGTTCACGTAGGCGCCGCAGCGGCAAAGGTTCCCGCTCATGCGTTCACGGATCTCCTCATCGGTGAGTTCCACCGGGGTGCCGGGATCTGCGGTGACATGGCTTGGGTGGCCCTGGGCTGCTTCCCGCAGCATTCCCACGGCGGAACACACCTGGCCAGGGGTGCAGAACCCGCACTGGAAACCGTCCTTGTCCAGGAAGGCCTCTTGCATGGGATGTAGCTGCTCTCCCTCGCCCAGCCCCTGGGCCGTGGTGACGTCCGCTCCGTCCTGGGCCACGGCGAGCACCAGGCAGGAGGTCACGCGCCGTCCCTCGAGCAGCACCGTGCAGGAGCCGCACTGGCCGTGGTCGCAGCCCTTCTTGGGAGACGTGACCGCCAATCTGTCCCGCAAGGCGTCCAGGAGGGTCGTGCGGGTGTCAACGGTCAACGACCGCTTGGCACCGTCCACCAGCAGGGTGATCTGTACGTCCATAGATGAGCAACTCCGTTGTTCCGAGCGGATTTTTCGGCCATTCGGACTCGCGCCGAATGCCAAACGTGCTTGTCCCGAACTTATCCCAGCGCTCCGGGGCGGACAACCCTTTGTGCATGGACCCGGTTGGCCCCGACCCTGCGCCTGCAGTGCGGAATGCGCGGCGGAAAGCTCCTTGTTTCCCGGGTTCCAGGGTCGCTGCGCTCGCCGGTGGGCATTCATAGGCAACGCGACAAAACCTGCCCGCCGATCCTCCGTGGGGGGTCCGGTCGAATCCGAAGGGACGATGTCTGGAACATCGCGGCAACCACCTTCACGTCCACGGGATTGGTGCCCGGACAGTGTTCGCTGTCGATGACGCACCCCCGCCCTTGTGCGACGGGCCCCGGTACGTATACTCCGAAAGGACAGCAGCGAAAAAGGGATGGGTCCGAGTTCCGTTCCGCGATTCGCCGGAGGGAACCTTGTCAGATCCCCGCCACCCGGGCGGGAAGTAAATGATGCATTGCTCTTTCAGTCCAGGAAGTGCGTGACCAAGCAAGGAGCCGCCGGTGTTCGAACCTCCCAGCATTGTCTTCGCCGCGGCGGGCGTTGCCGTATTCGCCGCCGCTGTGCTGCCGCGGATGCTGCGGAAAGTCCCGGTATCCATGCCGATGGTCTTCCTGGGGGCCGGGCTGCTGGCCTTTACCGCGATCGGAACCCTGCCGGACCCCGATCCGGTCAAGTACGGGGAATTCACCACCCACTTGACCGAAATCTGCGTCATTGTCTCGCTGATGGGTGCCGGTCTGGCCCTCGACCGTCCCGTGGGCTGGCGGCGGTGGTCCACTACCTGGCGGCTGCTGGGTGTGGCGATGCCGTTGTGCATCGTGGGTTTGGCACTGCTGGGGTTGTGGGTATTGGGGCTCGGGCTGGCGGCTGCCGTGCTGGTCGCCGCCGCTCTTGCGCCCACGGACCCGGTACTGGCGTCCGAGGTCCAGGTCGGGGAACCAGCGGATGAAGAGTCAGAAACCGATCAGGAGGACGAAGTCCGTTTCGGACTCACGTCCGAGGCCGGAATGAATGACGGACTGGCCTTCCCTTTCGTGTATCTGGCCATTGCACTCAGCATGGCTGGGGCATCCCCGGCGGAATGGTTTCCGCAGTGGTTCGCCGTGGATGTGCTGTGGCGGATCGGTATCGGAATCCTGGCGGGCTTTGGAACCGGAAAGCTGCTGGGGCGGATTTTCTTTACGGCAAGGCATGGCAGTATCCGTCTGGCTGAGCATTCCGAGGGGTTCGTGGCCCTGGCGGCAACGTTCCTGGCCTATGGGCTGACCGAGATGGTCGAAGGCTATGGCTTCGTCGCCGTCTTCATCTGCGCGGTCACCATCCGGGCCGCCGAGCACACCCACGGCTACCACCGGGTGTTGCATAGCTACGTCGAGCAGTTGGAACGACTGATGACAGTCATTATCCTGGTCCTGCTCGGTGGTGCCATCGCGCGGGGGCTGTTGCACGGCATCGGGTGGGCGGAAGTGCTGGTGGCCCTCGCTTTTCTTCTTCTTATCCGGCCGGTGGCGGGCTGGATTGGTCTTGCCGGAGGCAGGACCGGTCCGCGGGACCGCATCGCGCTCTCGTTTTTCGGCGTTCGTGGCATCGGTTCGTTGTACTACTTGGGCTACGCGCTGGGGGAAGGGAACTTCGAGGGCCAGGCCGAGAGGCTGTGGGCGATCGTCGGGTTGGTTGTGACACTGTCCATTGTCCTGCACGGGGTTTCCGCCGGACCGGTCATGACCTCGCTGGACCGGCTCCGCGAACGGCGTGCCCAGCAGCAGTTCGGGGACGAAGGACAGGCCCCGACGGTCTGACTGCAGCCCATTCACCGGGGAGGACCAGACCCCGCCGGGCATGGCCGTTGGGTCCAAGGGTTGCGGTGGGCACGCGGGTGGACGTGCCGATCCTGCCGAAGGGCAGATTCCCGGCGATCGACCAAGTGGCGCCGCGGCGGGAACCAGGATGACACGGCGGCACTGTTCGTCCGGAAGCGAGCAGGTCATCCAACTACGGCGCAGAATGATGCGACAGCCCACGCTTTTGGGCAGACTAGGTGTCATGGACATCAGCGACGAAGTTACCACCCAAGGATCAACGGTCGAGGACTGGACGCGGGCCTTGGCGCAATCCACCGGCTCGCCTGGCGGGGGCGCCGGGACGGGACTTATGCTCGCCATCGCCGCTTCGCTGACTTCCATGGTGGCCGGCTACACCGAAGCCGAAGAGCACGAGCGCGGGGAACTCGACCGCATTCGGGCACGGGCCCGGTCCCTCCGGAAGGACGCGCTTGAATTGGCCGATGAGGATGCGACTGCGTCCCGCGCCTTTGGAGCCGCATTTCGCCTGGAACCCGGACCGGAACGGGAAGCCGCCATATCCCGGGCATCCGTCGATGCTGCCAAGGCATCCGCCGTCCTCGGCAAACGAGCCATGGACGCCATCAACGATTTGGCGTGGCTCGCGGCCAACGGCAACCCCTCACTCGTTGCCGATGTCGTCGTCGCGTTCGGCGCCCTGAGGGCAACGGTGGCCGGCGCGCGCACCAACGTCAGTTTCGACCTCGCTTCGCTTACCTCCGGCGGCAGCACCATGGAGCAGATCCGCGAGGAACATCCCGCCCTCTGGGCGATGGTCGGCGATCTCAACGACGCCATCGAACGGATCGACGCTCTTACGACCGAGATCGATCACCATGCCGCTCCAACCGATGCCGTCTAATCCGGGCCGCGTCGGAAACCGCCATGCCGGATCGCCAATAGGCCCAGTGCCCTTGGCCTCGTCTGCCTTATCCGGATATCCGTGGCCGCCCTTGGATCCGTCCTGAACGCTTGGCTGCTGTGTCGGATCGGAGTTGGCCCGACCACCAGCCGCCAACCCTGCGACCACCGCCCAAAACATCCCGGTAGGCTGGGAGGGCAGACTAACGATGGAAAGGCGGTACACATGGGCACCGGCAGAGCACCGCGCCGCCATCCCATTGCGGCTTTCCTCCCTTTACCTGCCCTTTTGGGAATGGTCCTGCTCATCCTCGGTCTCATGGGGATGCACACCATTTCCGGCAGCCACGCCGAAACATCCAAACCCACCTCTTCGGTGTCGGCTTCCACGGTTGGCGAGGGACATCACCATTCCGGTCCCGCGGACCACGCCCACGTTCCGTCGGCGTCTTCCCCCGCGTCAGCATGGGCGGATTTGCCTTGCCTCAGCTGCTGCGGCGACATGTCGCAGGCCTCGGCGTGCGACCTGGTGCCGGTGGCCAGCGGCCTGTCGTGGCTTTTCCTCCCGGTACTCATGGTCATGCCCGGCGGCCTGGGATTGCGCGGCCCGCCATTGGTCACCGGAGCCACAAATCACGTCCCACCTCCTCCTTCACTGATCGAACTGTCCATCAGCCGTACGTAAGACACCGGCCCCCCGCCACAGCGGGCGGGCCAGCTTGCGCATGCCCGCACCAACGGGCCGATAGACAGCATCCAATCGATTTTTGAAGGAAAACTCTCCCATGAAACGCCTTACCCTTATTTCAGCGACGGCCCTTGCAGCCACCTTGGCACTTGCCGGGTGTGCCTCGGACACCGAATCGGAATCCACCATGCCGGGCATGGACCACGGCACCGCTTCCGCATCCCCGTCCGCCGAATCATCCGCAGCCGCGGAGCACAACAGCGCCGATGCGATGTTCGCCCAAATGATGATCCCGCACCACGAGCAGGCCGTGGAAATGAGCGACATGGTGTTGGCCAAGGACGGCATCGACCCGGCTGTCACCGAGCTGGCCGAAGATATCAAGTCAGCCCAAGGCCCGGAAATCAAGACCATGACCGGCTGGCTCAGCGCCTGGGGTGAACCGGTCGCCATGTCCGGGGACCACGGGATGGAGGGCATGATGACCGAGGACGACATGGCCGCCCTTGAAGCAGCCCAGGGAACCGAGGCAGCCAGGCTCTTCCTGACCCAGATGGTCAAGCACCACGAGGGCGCCGTCAAGATGGCCCAGGAAGAAACCGCCAACGGGTCCAACCCGGACGCCGTCGCCCAGGCGGAAAAGATGGCGAAGGACCAGAGCGGGGAAATCGAAAAGATGAAGGAACTGCTGGCCGGCCTCTAAGGCAACATGCCGTTTGGCTGCGGGGCGCATGATGCGTCCCGCAGCATCCTCGTCATTTCCGTTTTTCTGTTCTGGAGACTCCATTCATGATCCGCCCTTCCTTTTCTGCTGCCCGCACTAGGGGCCGTGCGGCTGCTGCCGCCGCCCTTCTCCTCCTGCTGACCTCCTGCACCCCGGCGTCCCCCCAAGGCCCGCAACCCAAAGAGCCGACCCAACCCTTCGCCCACATCCATGGCATGGCTGTCGATTCCGAGACCGAAAAAGTCGTGCTGGCCACCCACGACGGGCTCTTCGGCTTCGGCTCCGGAACCCCGGAAAAGATTGGCCCCGCCATCGACCTGATGGGCTTTGCACCAGCCGGCAATGACCACTACTACGCCTCCGGACACCCGGCACCGGACACCGGTCTGCCCGAACCGGCAGGACTGCTCCGCTCCCAGGATGGCGGGGAAACCTGGCAACAGGTCTCCCTGGGCGGCGTCTCTGATTTCCACGCCCTGGCGGTCACCCGCAGCGGAATCATCGGTTTTGACGGAACCCTGAAGACCACCGCGGACCTGGAAACCTGGACCACCCGCGAGGTCGGGTTCGACCCCTATCACCTGTCTGGGACACCGACCGGCGATGTCGTCCTGGCCACCACGGCTGCTGGCGTGCACCGTTCCACCGACGGCGGTAAAACCTGGGCGGCACACTCGACCGGGCCGGTACTGCTGCTGACGGCCTTTGCCACCGCTTCAACGGTCATCGGGGTGGCACCGGACGGGGCAGTGCATGTCAGCTCGGACGCGGGCCGGACCTGGCGGACCACCGGGGCCGTCACCGGCCACCCCTCGGCACTGGCCGCCGCTGGCCCGGATGAGCACCCGCAAATTTGGGTTGCCACGCCCACCGGCATCGAGCATTCCGTCGACGGCGGAGCAACCTTCAGCACGGAGATCAAGTGATCCCGTTCGGTTACCGCCCCAAAAGCCGGAGGAACACCAAGCCAATGCCCCTTCCTGCAGGCGTCACGATTCGCCGCGCCTCATCCTCCGATCTTTCCCTGACGGGCCACTGGCAATGCCGGTACCTCCGCGACGGGCTGTTTCCCCGGCTGGGTCCCAGGTTCGTCCGGCACTGGCATGCGACCTTCCTGGACGCACCGCGCGGGTTCGCATTCATCGCCGAAGCCCAGGGCCCGGACGGCCAGGTACCGTTGGGCTTCCTGTTCGGCTCCAGCGACCAGCTCCGTCACGTCGATGACGTGCTCCGAGTGCACCGGACGCGGCTGGCCGTCCAGGGAGGCCTCGCTCTGGTGATACGGCCCAAGCTGTTCCTGGGATTCTTGCGCACCCGCGGCAGGTCCTACCTCAGACGACTGCTCAAGCGACCGGTCACCGAGGTGGCTCCTGCGGCCGTCCGTGTGCCTGTGTCCGTGCCTCGTGTCGCTGTCATCACCGCTCTTGTGGTGCACCCGGAATCCCGGGGCCACGGCGTGGGCGAACGGCTGGTGAAACATTTCCTCTCCCAGGCTTCGGACGCGGGGGCACCGTTGGCCGAACTGGTGACCAAGGCAGGTCCGGGCGGAGCCGGGCGCTTCTACGAACGACTCGGATGGGCGCCCGTGCATGCACATACAACCAAGGACGGGGAAACAGCCAAGACCTATCGCGTCGATTTGTCCCAAAGGAACCCCGAGGGGGATCGCCCTCCAGCGCAGGAGTTGCCGCAGGAGTAGTCACCGAGCAGTCCTTGACCGAACCTTGGTTTGTGCCCGGACCCCGTCCTTCGTGATCTCGGTGCGAGCGCCCATCGTCCACTGGTATCCCCCCGCCCAAGAACACCAACGTGTCCAACAGCTGGGTAGGGTTTGGCGAGCATCTGCTACATGAGGCACCGATCGAATGTGCGAGTGCTCTCGATGAGTTCCGGCGAAGTCTTCATAAATGGCCGATAGGCTCACATACTGATTTGACGGGACCGTCCCCGATGCGGGGCGGCCGAAATGCTGGACACGTCAGAGCAGGAGTCCCTCATGAATTCCAAGAACAGATCGCAGTCAATCATGCGGCGCAAGCCGATCGACGAGATCGAGGAGGAGAATAAACACAGCGGCCTGCACAAGTCCCTCGGACTGTGGCAATTGACCGCAATCGGTGTCGGCGGCATCATCGGCGTCGGTATCTTCTCCTTGGCCGGCCTGGTGGCCCACGGCAGCGATACCGAGCCCGGTGTCGGCCCAGCCGTGCTGATCTCCTTCCTCATCGCTGGCCTGGCATCGGCGGCTGCGGCCCTGTCCTATGCGGAATTCGCCGGCATGATCCCCCGCGCCGGCTCGGCCTACACCTATGGGTATGTGGCCCTCGGGGAAATCATCGGCTGGTTCATCGGCTGGGACCTGCTGCTGGAATACATCGCCATCGTGGCGGTGGTGGCCATCGGCATCTCCGGTTACTTCGATGCCTTCCTCGCCGGGATCGGCATAGATTTGCCCGACTGGGCGGCATCCACAGCCGACGAGGGCCGCGGCGGCATCGTGAACATACCCGCCATCGTCGTCTGCGTCCTGGTGACCTGGATCCTCTCCCGCGGCACCCGGACCTTCGGGCGCTTCGAACTGGTGGCGGTCGCGATCAAGGTCGTGTTGATCCTGTTCATCATCGGCCTGGGCATCTTCTACATCAACACCCAGAACTACGACCCCTTCATGCCCAGCGGATTCGGGCCCGTCGTGGCGGGAGCAGCGACCGTGTTCTTCGCAGTCTTCGGCTACGACGCCATGAGCACCGCCGCCGAGGAATCCACCGACGGCAAGAAACACATGCCCAAGGCCATCATCTTCTCCCTCATCATCGCCATGCTCCTCTACGTCGCCGCAACGCTGGTGCTCACCGGCATGCAGAACTACCAGGACATCGACCCGACCGCTGGATTCGCCTCGGCATTCAACGGCGTGGGGCTCCCGGTCATCGCCACGATCATCTCCGTGTTCGCGGTCCTGTCCATCCTCACCGTGATGCTCACGTTCCTTCTGGGTGTGACCCGCGTCTGGTTCTCCATGAGCCGCGACGGTCTCCTTCCGGGCTGGTTCTCCAAGACCGACCGCCACGGCACACCCCAGCGCGTCACTTGGATCGCCGGCATCGCCTCCGCTTTCCTGGCCGGCGTCTTCCCCATCAAGGCAGTAGCGGACCTGACCAACATCGGCATCCTCGCCGCCTTCGTGGTGGTCTGTCTCGCCGTCATCATTTTCCGCTATAAGAAGCCCGACGCCCACCGCACCTTCCGGCTCCCCTTCATGCCGGTGGTTCCGGCCTTCGGCGTGCTGGCCTCCGGATTCCTGATGCTGCAGCTGCACTGGGAAACCTGGCTGAGGTTCGGCGTCTGGCTCGTGGTCGGCCTGGCCATCTACTTCTTCTACGGCCGCAAGCACTCACTCATGAACCCGAACAGCCCGCGGCACGACGAACGCGTGGAGGTGCCGCACGCGGACACCTAGGCCACGGAGCAGCATTTCGCCGACCCATCCCCCACCGAACTACCGGGGCATCACGCATCCGACAGTTGAATATGTGCTGTATTCAAAGTTCGCGGCGGCGCAGATCCCACGGGCGGCCCTGCATTCGGCTAGCCATGTTGTCGGGCACTCGCCTAGGGTGGGAAGTGGACGAAAGGAGCACTTCATGAAGAAAATCCTCATGGTACTTACCAGCGTTTCCGAGATCGGCAATACAGGAGAGAAGACCGGCTACAACGTGGCCGAGGCTGCACATCCCTGGAAGGTCTTCAAGGACTCCGGGCATTTCGTCGACTTCGCGTCCATCCAGGGCGGACAGCCTCCGCGCGACACGGTGGACTCCGAAGATCCCATCCAGGTTGCCTTCACGGAAGACGAGACTACCCGCGCCGGCCTCTACAACACGGCCCGGGTCGACGTCGTTGATCCCGACCAGTACGACGCGGTGTACCTCGTGGGAGGCCACGGCACCATGTGGGACTTCCCGGACAGCGAAGGCCTGCAGAACCTGGTGGCCAGCGTCTACAACACCGGGGGCGTGGTGGGCGCGGTCTGCCACGGACCGGCAGGCTTGGTGAACGTGGAATTGCAGAACGGGCTTCGCCTCGTCGAAGGCCGAAGGGTGGCCGCCTTCACCAACGACGAGGAAGTTGCCGCGGAGAAGGACAAGGTCATCCCATTCTTCCTGGCAGACCGGCTGGAGGAACAGGGTGCCACCCACGTGTCCGCGGACGTCTGGGCGGAAAACGTCGTGGTGGACGAACGCCTGGTGACCGGCCAGAACCCGGCTTCCGCTGCAGGCGTGGCCAAGGAAATGGAAAAGCTTCTGGCACAGGTCATCCACCAGGAAAAGGCCGAGGAACAACATGAAGCTGAGGCCCTTCGCGCCGAGCATGACGCCGAAAAGGCCGCCAAGAAGGCGTCCGACGCGGCCACCGAGCACTGACCTCAGGACGCACCAAAGCTGGCGGCTGCCCCGGACAACGGGGCGGCCGCCAGCCGTCTTCTCCGACAGCTCCGCGCATGGCCAGGTCGAGGATTTGACTGCGGTTTCCAGTGTTGTCGTCGTCCTCTTCGCGGAGCTAAATGTCACTGCGCCAGTCATCAATGGTGCCAGGGTTCCGGCATCATTTAGCAGCGTCGCCAATAAAGGAACCTTGCTGTGCCGCTCATTCCCAAGAAGGCACGCTGGCTGCAAGCTGCACTAGAACGGACTCCCAAGAAGCCAGTCCTTGATCCGAAAAGGAAGGATCTCGGCTGGCTTCCTGTCTTCGGAGGGACAGGCGAAAGTCTGTCGCTGCCACGAAAATGGACAACAGCTTCTTGGCAGAGGCTTCCCGACACACGTCGAGGAATTGGTTCGGTTAAGCATGAGCTGCATTTGGCATGTCGACGGGTCCTACGCCCAGAATTCGTCGCCCTGCGCTGCGTCGTCAAAGAACTCTCAGACAGCATCAATCTTGCCATCGCGAATCTGGAACGTGAGTGCGCCGCCTCCATGGAGCAGACCGAAAATTCGCGACAGCCCACGCCAAGACACTGCGTCGTGGTGTCGACTGACCTCAGATCCCCCCTCCTGCGTGTTCACACAGCTGGGAGCGGGCACTCCCCCTTTTAGGACGCGGTGACGTCCACTGTGCGGGTGGCCTGCACCGCTCCGGTGACCCAGTGCAGGAAATCGACAGTGATGGTGTACTTCCCCGCGGCTGGCGGATGCAGTAGAAAGTCGAATTTCTCGGCCGCCCCGGAGAGAATGGTGCTCGTTAGCAGGGGTTGGCCGGCCGTGCTCGGGTGCACGGCCGGCCCGTTGGTCGTCGGTGTATTCCAGAATGGCCGCCCGTCGTGTCCGAGCAATTCGGCGATGGGCACAGGCCGGCCGGCAGCGTCCAGGATTCTTGTGCGTGTGGGAAAGTAGTCGACATTGATCATCCGCACCAAGGAGGGCCGCTTCGTCCCTCCCGCAACATTGGCCCGCATCGTCTTGATGGACCAGACCCTGTCGCCCCTTGGACGGGACGCGACCGCACCGCCGAGCAGGTAGAAGTGTTTGGGAAGGTACCGGTTGAGGCCCGCGTCCTCACCGGAGAGCCCTGCGGCATGGTTCATTTCATGCCAGCGCGGATCGAGGGAGTAGGGAGCGAGCAGCGTCTCGGTTGCGATGTCGTAGTACGGTCCCTCGGCCGAGTAGCGGCGCGTCCCCGCCGGTGCCGGCGACGCTGGATCGAGGCGGGGGTCAACGATGATGGGCCCGAACATGCCCATCTGGACGTGCAGCGGCGTGTTGACGTGGCAGTGGTAGAAGTAGGTTCCGGAAGACCCGCGGTTGGGATTTCCCCGCTCTGCAACATCCGGCCGCCACTGGTAGGTGTAGTCGCCAGTGACCTCGTAGGAGGTATGGCCCACCCCATCGTTGCGCGGGTCCGGTTCGATGCCGTGCCAATGGATGGTGTGCACCTTCTTGCTGGGCTTGATCGTCCCGTGGAACAGTTGGCCCTCAATGAGCCGCACCAGCGGGCCGGGAAGCGCGCGGCCGGACTTCCCGTTCTCGAAGCTCCAGACGTCGTGCTCGGACCCATCGGGGAAATCGAGTTCACGGCTGAAGAAATCGAATTCCATCTTCACGTCGGGCCGGAGCTTGAATTCCGTTTCCGGGCTGCCTTCGTGGGGCTGGTCCGAGGAGAAATCCACCTGGCTGCGGAACTCATGGTGGGCATCGTCTTCGACGGTTGCCGGCAATCCGGACTCCGGCGTGGTCTGCGCGCCGAGCGTCCAGTCGCTCATCAGGCCACCCGGGTAGAGGCCTCCCGCCGCCGTCTGTGAAGGTTCCGCGTGGCAATGCATCGGGTACTTCCAATCCCCGCTCCTCGCATTCCACACTTCATCCACCGAGTCGGGCGGACGGCGTACCGGGAGCATGGCCTCGGTGCTTTCCAGCGGGTTCAGGTGGATAGTGTCCTCCCAGTGCTGCAGGACCACCCGCCCTCCGGGCGTGACGCGCCCGCCGCTGCGAGGAAAGTCCTCGCCATTGGAACGGACGGTCCAGACGTGGTTCCCGTGATAGTGCAGCTGGTGGTCCACGATCCCCGCGTTGACCATTCTCATCAGGTGGCCGGTGCGGACGGCGCCGGCGGACGGGGAGGCGCTGAAGTTGCGCACGTCAGTTTCACGTGGCAGCCCCGAGGGCAGGGAGTCTTCCTCCCGGCGTTTGTTGAATTCCCCGTCAATCGTGATCCCAAGCCCCTGGAATCCCGAGTAGCCGTTGAGGGTGAAATACCGCGGCTGCGCCTGCACCCGGGCCGGGTCCACGATCTGTCCCTGCGAAGCGATTCGGGCCCAGTTGGCATCCACGTCGTGGCAGATCCAGAGCCACTGGCGTTCGAACTCGGGACCGCGCGCACTTAGCCGCCACGCGTCCCGGGGATCGATGACCAACAGTACGCCGTAGAGACCCAGCGTCCGCTCCACCGAGGCATTCCCCGGGTCCGAATAGAGGTACGTCCCCGGCGCGGGAGCTGGGAACTGCAGGAGTCTTGAGGCTCCGGGCGCTATTGGACCGGTCCCGACGTGCGGCCTTGCGGTCCCGGGGGCACCGGCGGCACCAGCATTATGGAAACGAAGCTCGTGCGTCTGCGGAAGATTGTTGCGGACCCGCACCGAAATCGTGCTTCCGGTCTCCGCGATCAGGGTCCTGTCCGGGAAGAAGCTCGCCCAGTGGGCCCGCCGCATCAGGTACTGCCGCGGATTCTCGGGATCGGGGCGCAGCGGGGCGGGCCTGCCACGCGGTGGCTTGGCCGCGTTCACGGGGTAGGTCCTGCTCGCGACGAGGGTGCCTTGGGCCGTGAAGACACGGGGGCTGATGGCCAGCGCGGGCCGTGCATCCCCCCGAGCCGTCCGCCGGTCTCCGAAGCCCCTGTGGTAGACCAGTGCTCCATCCACCATGGGAAGAAAGCCCTCGTTGATGTGTACATCCAGGGTACTCATGTTGCGCCTCCGATCATCATGACCGGCAGATCCAGCGCCAATCGCTCATCACGTTGCACGTCGTTGAATTCGAGTTGCAGGCCGACGCCCGTGCGCGGAGCGAGGTAGCTGACATATATGCTCTCGGAGGCACCAACCGCGACTGTTCCCGTCGTGTGGTCGGAATCCTGCGGCGTGATCGTGGTTTCGGTTCCGGCCAATCTCAGGCGCAGCTGCCCGGGGCTGAACAACACGGGTTCCTGCCCGTCGTTTCGGATGTTGACTTCCAACACGACCACGTCTGGCCACGTCAGGTTCATCGGTTCGGTCGATCCCGGTAGTGAGGGAACCGCCGAGCCCCCGCCGTGGCCGTGTCCACCCCCGGCGGCCTGGGCCATCTTCACCGGCAGCACGCCGCCGCCGTGTTCGATGATGGAAACGGCGGCTGCCAGTCCGCTGTATGCCGGTTTTCCCAGGCCGTCCAAACGGGCCAGTCGTCCCGAGCGCACCACGGCTATTGAACCGAAGGCCGTGGAGACTCGTGTTGCCAGGCTCGCGGAGCTCTTTGCCACGATGCCGTAAACGCCCGGTGCGGCCACCAGGACGGCACCCCAACCGAGCAACAGGCCAAACTGGCGCCGGCTCAATCCCCTTTCCGCCGCTCCATCACCATATTGATACATAGACTCCCCCAAAAAGCCTTGTCGATGATTAAGCTTTCCCGCTGCACCTTGGAAAAAGGTTGTAAAGGCATCCGGGACAGGTCGTTTGCCGGCGCGAAGTCACCGCGTGCCGGATCGCGGTCATCGCCCCGGCGCACGTCCGGAACCTCCCAGCGCCTCAGGAAAAAAGGGATTCGTGACGCGGCGGTGCCCATCACTCCCAATTCGTCGCGGCCACTGAGTACGCTTTGTGTGTCAGGCATGTCGTCCGCGGCATGTCACTCGCACTTTCCAGGGGGAACCAGCATGTTCAAGTCATTACTGAGCCGTGGCACCGGCCTCGGCTTCGCCGTCGCATTGGCCGTCGGCCTGCTCGCTACGGCGACACCGGCCCAGGCCAGCGAACGGCCCATCGACATCACCGGCTACAAGGTTTCAAACATCACCGTTTCGGATTCAAACTGCCGGAACCTCACCGTCACTGCTTCCACCAAGGTGAAGTCGGACTTTGTCGATTCATTCGGGTCAATTGACGTCACCCGAAACGGTGGATTGGTCAGCATGCTCGGGTTTGAAGGACGCAAGATCACCGATCGCGCCATGATTTGTCCGTCCTTCAGCGGACTGGGCACATACAAAGTTGGTCCTGCCGAAATCTTCGCGGAGTTCGACTACTACGACTCGTACTTCGGGGAATACTGGAGCGATTACAGCGACTACACGGACAACACCATCAAGACCTTCTACGTCCGCGGAAAGACCAAGAGCACGCTGACCGCAAAGCGGTCGGGTTCCAAGGTCACCCTGACGGCCAAGGCCCACGTCTACTCGCCGGAGAATTACCGCTACGCGCAGTACAACGCCAAGGGTGCCAAGCTTCAGGTGAAGTCCGGCAAGACGTGGAAGACCATCAAGACGGTTAACCTGTCCAAGGGCAAGGCCACCGTCACCGTCAAGCAGTCGAAGAAGAAGACCTACCGTTTGCACGTCCCGACGGCCACCTGGGCAGCGTCGACGACCACGAAGAGCGTCTCGAAGTAGTTTGTTCCTTCGCGGCCCGGGAACCTCGGTTCCCGGGCCCGCGGCATCTGCCCGCACGGTTCCGACTCTGTAGACCGACTCTGCACAAGTAGAGTCCCCGGCTCCCAACGAATCGGGAACCGGGGGAATCCCGGTCAGATCAAGGGAGGCAGGCCCAGGCTCTCCAACAAGGTGACGGATCGGCACCCCCGACCATGCGCGGGTCCGAGAACTGCTATTGGCCAATCCACTAATGCAAATTCATGGCCCCACCCTGCATGCGGTTCTTAGTCCTGCGTGACGTTCAGTGAGAATTCGATGAAGCCGGTGTCCTCGACGGCAACGAACCCCAGGTTCGGTGCTTCGACACCGAATTCCGCCCAGGTCATGGGGATCTGGCCAACCAGCTGTGCTTCACCATCGCTGAATGCACCCTGCACGTTGGCCTTGACTGACACTGTCTGGCCGTTGAGCGTCAAGTCACCCTTGATGGGGAAGGTCTGGTTACCACCCTCGAGTGTCGCGGACACGTCAACGGGCTCCGTGAGCGTGAAGCTCGCCTCGGGGAATTGCGACGTATCAATGGCCGAGGTGCGGAAGTACTGGTCGCGTCGGTTTGAGTCGGTGGTGATGGTATCCACCTGAAGCGTGAGATCCGCGGCCGTGAGCTGGTCGTCGGCGACAGTCAAGGAACCACTGACATCCTCGGTGCGGCCGGTGACTGTCACGTCTGCACCATTGAGGACCTCGTCGAGTCGGTATCCTGCGTAGGACCCGGAACCGACGGTCCAGGTGCCGTCTTGGTCAGCGGATGCCGTTGCTTCGCCGGCGTCCGGCGAACCACTTGTCGCCGCAGCGCTCGGCGCCCCCGTCAGCGTTGGCACAGCTTCGGCCTGTGCCGAGACGTTGGAGGCATAGATGCGGCTGCCAATGAAGGCACCGGCGATGCCCACCACCACCGCAATGGCGATGATCCATAAGAGTCGCTTGTTCCTGGGGCGGGATGGTGCTTGCTGGTCGGTCATGAGATCTCCTGATCGATCGCGCCGTCCGGCGGCGAACTTTACTTGACCCTAAAAGTATTCCATCGCTTGCAGGACCTCTTCCCGAATTGGGCGCTTCCCCGCCATCTTCACTAAAAACGCACAGGCCACAAACAGGGAAGATGCAGAAGCTCCGACGCAATGGTTTCCGGCGTGCGGTGCGCGGTCGTCCCATCTGCCTACGGGGCCACCGAGACGGTCGAGGGATCGGGCTACTCTGGATCTGCGTCCGGCGCTGCTTTCATCTGCGCGGTCTTCCTCCGAGCACTCGAGACGGTGCACGGCTGGCACCGGGGTGCGGCACAATCATGCCGAGCAGCTGGAACGATTGATGACCATCGTTAGTCCGGTGGTTCTCGGTCGTGACGCCAGTTCCAACTCCCGCGCAGGACGCATTATCGGGGTGGAATCGGTTGATCATCGATTTGGATTGCCCCTGACGGACACAGATACTCCGCCGTCTTCACGGAATTCCATTCGGTCTCGGACGGGTTCCGGTCCAGAAGTTCCACGAAGCCACCGTGCTCCTCGCGATTCCGAAAAACAGCGGGAGCGACAAAACCACAGTTGCCCGAGGCCACGCATACTGCTTGGTGTGTGGTGACTTTCATGCTTGGTTCCTCCTTCAAGGCAGCCTGATCACATCTCAGGAATGCCCTTGCCGTTGATTCGTCACCCTCGGTAGCGCTGCACCAGCGGGCAAACATATGGGTCCCGATTTTTCATGCCGACCTGATTCAGGTATTTGACCACGGTGAAGAATGCCTCGGTCATGGATCTCTCGGTGTATCCGATCTCGTGTCGTGAGCAGTGCTCACGGACAAACTTGCGCAAAGTCCGCAGGCGGGGGCGAGGAGCCACCGGGAAAAGATGATGTTCGATCTGATATTGGAGCCCACCCATCAGCAAGCGCACCATTGGCCCGTTCTGGATGTTCCGGGACATGTTCACCTGCCGACGCAGGAAATCCACGCGTATGCCCTCCGGCACGGTGGGCATGCCGATGTGGTTGAGGGCGAACGCACCGCCGAGCAAGAATCCGAAGACGCTGACTTGGATTCCGACAAAGCCGAATGCCAGGCCTGCCGGCAACACGGAAAACAAGAGCGTGAGGAATGCAGTGTGTCGTGTGGCGATCAGCGCGATCTCAGTGAAGCGGAACGCCACATGCGGCTCGGTGAAGAGCATCTTCACCGAGGCGTAGTGCAAGTTCAGCCCTTCAAAGAGCAGCAGCGGAACGAAATACGTCCCTTGGTGTTTGGCGAGTTTGGCGCGTAGTCCACGGCGCTGGTCACTTGCATCTGGAGTGAAGGCCAGAACAGTGGACTTTACGTCCGGGTCCGCACCTTCCTGATTCGGGTGCGCATGATGAGTATTGTGCTTGGCCATCCACCAGCCATAGCTCACACCGACGAACAACCCGGAAAGTATGCGGGCCGTCCACTCATTCCATCCACGGGATGAAAAAATCTGCTGATGAGCCGCTTCATGCGACAGAAAAGCGAGTTGCGTCAGCACCAGACCGATCAAGGCCGCGATGATCAACTGATACCAAGCATCTGACAACAGGACAACTGCCACCAACAGCGCCGCCAAGGCCAACAACCAGCCGATGATCATGGCCCCATAGAATCCGTAGCAGCGACGTATCAGCCCTGCATCGTGCACTGCTTGACTCAGCTGGCGGTAGGTTTCCACATATTGGTTAGCGGCCACGGCGGATCCTTGTGTGCCAATTTCCTTGAGTCCTGTCGACGAGCGCCTCAGACACGGCTGAACTGAAGAACATGAACCAACTTTAAGCACGTTTCGATTTCGTCAACAAGAGGCCGTTTGCCGTGGACCAGTCTGCACCAACGGGCAAACACTGAAGTCGGACCGAATATCGAGGGCAGGGCATGCCCTCGTTTAGCGGCTCAGCATCAGCGGAACACCGGCTGTCCTGGACGATGCTGCGAGAGTCGCTCCTCGTTGCGCGTCGATGACCAGAGCCCCTTGGAGTCCTGGATTCGGGCAAAAAAATTCCCCGGTTCCCTTTGACGGGAACCGGGGAATTTCAATCAAACCTAGCGACGCAGGCCGAGGCGCTCGATCAGCGCACGGTAACGCTCGATGTCGGCACCCTTGAGGTACGCAAGCATACGACGACGACGACCAACCAGGGCCATCAGGCCGCGGCGGGTGTGGTGGTCATGCTTGTGCATCTTCAGGTGCTCCGTCAGATCCAGGATGCGGCGCGACATCACGGCGATCTGGACCTCGGGGGAACCGGTGTCGCCTTCGCTGGTGGCGTAGGCCTTCATGATTTCCTGCTTGATAGCGGCGTCTAATGCCACAATAACTCCTAGAGTTGTACCGCGTTTCAAATACACCGTTGCCGGCAGGTGCACTCGCAACCGCGGACTGCAGCGGGCACCGCAGATAAGTCTAGCAAACGGATGCCCGCCCTCGGCACCCTTGCGACCCAAGCCACATGAGTGCTGGTGTCCGTCTTCGTGCTTGAACCTCAGGCGCGAAGGCGGGCTCGCCACGCGTGGGTCAGGTACGGCAGGCCAAAGGGCACACCGGAGACATGCCCGAGGTGGTCGAAGAGATACCACGTCAGGTTGTGTTCCACGCGGGCCCGCGTCGCCGCCCCGGCGCGCAGGTAGTAGCTGCGGGACTTGGCCAACGCAATGACCTGCTCCGGGGTCAATGCCTGTTCCCAGGTCCAGGCCCCGGATTCGGGTGCATGGAACTCGGGACCCAGAGGAGGTACGAAGTCGGGGCGGTGCACATCCCCGGCATGCATGATCCGTGCCAATCGGTGGACCCAGGGCACCGAGACATCGAGTTGGTTCCAGACCAAGGCGAGCTGGCCGTTGGGGCGCAGCAACCGGGAGGCCTCGGCGCTGGCGGCCTTCGGGTCAACCCAGTGCCAGGCCTGGGCATAGGTGATGACATCCGCACTGGATTCATCCAGCCCCGTCTCTTCCCCGGTGCCGGGGACGGCGTCAACCTCGGGCAGCCGTTCGCGCAGCACGGCAAGCATGTCCTCGGAGGGTTCCACCGCGCCGACCTTCAGGCCGCGGCCCAGCAGCTGCGCGGTGAAGATCCCGGTGCCGGCCCCCACGTCCACGGCATCGCGCGCGGCCGGCGGCACCATGAAGTCCAAGGCGGCATCCGGGTAGGACGGGCGCACGGCGTCGTAGTGCGCTCCGCCGGCCTTGAACGCCCTGGCCAGTTCCCGGCGCCGCTTGGCATCCATCGTGAAGGCGCGGGCCGGCAACCCGGGGACCGGCCGCGGGGTTGCCCCGGTTGGCCCGGTTGGCCCGGGGCCCGAATCAGGCATCAAGCAGGACGGTACGGGTGCGTGCCACGTCCTCACGCATCTGTTCGATCAGTGCCTCGATGCCGCGGTAGGCCACCATCGGTCGCAGGTGCTCGACGAACTCCACCGCGACCTGCTGCCCGTACAGGTCAAAGTCCTCCACGCCCTCGGCCGGGCGGTCGATCACGTGGGCCTCCACCTGGCGGCTGACGCCCTCGAAGGTCGGGTTCGATCCCACGGAGATGGCGGCGGGCCAGCGCACCTGGGCCTCATCGACCAGCCATCCGGCGTACACGCCGTCGGCGGGGATGATGCCCGAGGCCGAGGGGTCAAGGTTTGCGGTGGGGAATCCGAGTTCGCGGCCGCGCGCGGCCCCGTGCACGACCTCGCCGCGCATCCGGTGCGGGCGGCCAAGGATCTGGGCGGCGGTGGCAACTTCCCCGCGGTTCAGCGCCTCGCGCACCCAGGTCGAAGACCACCGGCGGTGCTCCCCCACGTCCTCGACGCCGACGACGTCAAAGGCGTACTGCTTGCCGAGTTCGACCATGGTGTCGAAGTCCCCGGTGTTGTCGCGGCCGAAGCGCACGTCGTGGCCAACCACCACGGTGCAGGCATTAAGCGCGCCAACAATGACCTTGGCGACGAATTCCTCGGCGGTGGCGCGGGCAAAGTCCAGGGTGTAGCGGATCATGAGCAGTCCGTCGAGGCCCTCCTCGGCGAGGGTCTCGATGCGATCCTCGAGTCCCATGATGAGTTCGGGGGCGTCGTCGGGGCGGTGCACCTGGGACGGGTGCGGGTCAAAACTGATGGCAACGGCCTTGGCCTTGCGATCCCGGGCGGTGGCCACGACGGCGGCGAGTACCTCGCGGTGCCCGCGGTGGACGCCGTCGAAGTTGCCGATGGTCACTACCGAGGGGCCGATGCCGGGCGGTACGGCTTCGAGGCCTTTCCAATAGTGCACGTTGCTCCTTCGCTGGTCATCCGGGCGGCCGCGTTGAGACCGGCCATAACCATTATGAACGACAAATACGCCAAGTGCCGATTCCTGTGTCCCCCATGCGCCCATTGACGTGGCGTGGGCCATAGGATGGGCGCGTGGCCGCAAATCCGACCGGCCCGTTTGGCAAAGGAGCCCTGATGGCCGACTTGAATGAACTGCTTGACATGATCCCCCTTGACCAGCTCGGCGCGAAGCTGGGCGTCGATCGCGACACCGCCCGCGCCACGGCAGCCACGGCACTTCCCTCGCTGCTGGCCGGGCTGCAAAACAATGCCGCCTCCCCCGAGGGCGAGGATGCATTGGCTTCGGCCATCAAGCAGCACGACGCGACATTCCTGGACGGCGGGGTCGACATCGACGCCGTTGACACCGCGGACGGCCAAAAGATCGTGCAGCACGCTCTGGGAGAGAACCAGCCGGCTCTTGCCGCACAGCTCAACGGCGCAGCACCGGGCGGAGTCGACCTGGGATCGCTGGTGCAAAAGGCGTTGCCGATCCTGGCCCCGATCGTCATGTCGTATCTGGCCAAGAAGCTGTCCTCCTCGCAGGGCGGGCTGGGCGGCATGCTCGGAGGGCTACTGGGCGGCCAAGGCGGGGCCGCAGGACAACAGCCCGGCGGACTTGACCTCGGCGGGATCCTGGGCGGACTGATCGGCGGCGGAAACTCGCAGCAACAGCAGCCCCAGCAGGGCCAGGCTGCCGGAGGCCTGGACCTCGGTGGAATCCTCGGCGGGCTCTTCGGCAAAAAGTAGCCCGGTCTCCACAAACACGGGAGCCAGAGTTCCCGCGCCCTGCCCCATGGGCGGGGCGCGGGAACTCCGGCTCCTCGCGTCGGTGTGGAACTAGGCCGCGGGCTGCGCCTGCCCGCCGTTCATGCGGTGGCGCGCCAGCCACCACAGGCCGATCAGCGGCAGGCCCAGCGGCACGTAGCCGTAGCCGGAACCGAAGTGGGACCATACGGCGGGGTGGGCAAAGAGGCTCGGCAGGACGAAGCTCAGCGTCCCGACCACCAGCACGCCGATGAGCTCAAAGAGCACCGCGTACCACGACAGCCTCCAGCTGCCCGGCTTCTTCGAGGCCATCGCGAGGGTCGCCACGATGTAGACCAGCCCGGCCAGGGCGCTGAGCAGGTAGGCCAGAGGAGCAGCGGAGAAGTCCTGCATGATCTGGTAAACGGCCCGGACCGTGGCCGAAAGCGCCAGCACCCCGTACACGGCAATGATGATCCGTCCCAGCCCCGAGCTGCGCCCGCCGTTGGACCGGCCGGCCTTTTTTCCGCCGCGTGTTGCGGCGTCGGCGATGCGCGAACGCTTCACCGTGTTCTTTCCCTGCTCGCTCATGCCGGCAGTGCTCCGTCCCAAATTTGTTCCATCCTGTACAGCATGACAAAGACGATCGCCCCGGAGACTGCCAACACCGTGTTCGAGTACCGCGATTTGTCGGTCACCGCCCAGATGAACGCGAGCGCCGGTATCAGCAGCGCCGTGAGCAGGTAGCCCCAGAACTCCCACGGTTCCCCGCTGATCGGCTGTCCCCCGGCCTGTCGGATGGCCGCGGCGATCCCGTAGACCACCAGGAACAACTCCAGCAGCGCCACCGACACCAGGGCAAAGTCGTCCGGGTAGGTGCGGATGATGGTTGCCACCACGCCGAGCAGCACGGCCACGGCACACAGGATGGCCCCGGCAATAAAGAATCCGTCAACGATCACGGCGGAAGTTACTCCTTAGAAGATATTCGTTCATCCAATACCCTGGCCACCGGTGCATTCCGGTGCGTCGGCACCTAGGATGCGGTGGCAAACACCAGTTCGGGCTTGGCGTTCTCGCCCTTGTTCTTCAGCAGGGCCACCAGGGTTCCGTCCGGAGCAAACGCCGCGGTCACGTCCTCGGTCTCGTTCAGGCCGATCCTCCGGCCGAAGGAGAGCTCGGAGCGCTCGAGCTCGGTGAGGTCGCGCCGGGTGAAGAGCGCATCGGCGGCCTTTTCCAGGGGCAGGTACTCGAAGTCCTTGGCCAGCTGCTCCAGCGTGCGCGCCCGTTCCAGCGTGTAGGGCCCGACCTCGGTGCGTCGCAGCGCGGTCAGGTGTCCGCCCACCGCCAGGTCCTCGCCCAGGTCGCGGGCCAGCGCCCGGATGTAGGTGCCCGAGGAGCATTCGACGGTCACGTCGATGTCCAGCACCTTGCCGCCGCGTTCGCGGCGGATGTCGTGCACCTCGAAGCGGTGGATGGTGACCGGGCGGGAGGCCAGCTTCACGTCTTCCCCGGCGCGCACCCGGGCATAGGCGCGCTCGCCATTGACCTTGATGGCACTGACCGAGGAGGGCACCTGCTCAATGGGGCCGGTGAGCTTGGCAATGGAGTCGCGGATCGCGGCCTCGGTGACGGCAGCGGCGATCCGCACCTGCACGATCTCGCCCTCGGCGTCGTCGGTGACTGTCGACTCGCCCAGGCGGATGGTGGCGGTGTAGGTCTTGTTGGCGCCCACGATGTAGGTCAGCAGGCGGGTGGCCTTGTTGATGCCCAGCACCAGCACGCCGGTGGCCATCGGGTCCAGCGTGCCCGCGTGCCCGACCTTGCGGGTGCCGGCCAGGCGGCGCGTACGGCCCACCACATCGTGGCTCGTCCAGCCCTGCGGTTTGTCGACAATGACCAGGCCTGAGCCAATGGGTTCCGTGGGGTTCTGAGCGGCTGTTTTCACGCCCTCCAGTATAGGCCGGTTCCCTGGGGGCTTTTGCCTTGCCTTGTTCCACGCCACTGCCAATACCTGGTGTCGCGCCCGGACTTAGTCCTGCTGCACGACGGTGCTGGTGACAGCCGCACCCAATTCGACGGTGCGTGAGACGGTGCAGTACTTGTCGTGGGAGAGCTTCACGATCCGCTCGACCATGCCGGCGGCCTTGCGGCCTTCCTCCGAATCCGGGAACGCCAAATCGAAGGACATGCGGATATCGTTCATCCGGCCAGCGCCGTCCTCGACAATCTTGTCCCCCTGGGCAGTCACTATGAAGCGCTCCGGTTCGGTGCGGCGCGTCGTGGCAGCGTCCACGTCGATCGAGGAACAGCCGGCAATGGCCGCCAACAGCAGCTCCACCGGGGTCATCAGCCCCTCGCCCTGCCCGAACTCGACGGAGGCTCCCTCGGGGTTCGTCGCGCGGTAGTGCATGGAGGAGAGCCGTTCGAGGCTGATCTGTCGAAGTTCCTTGCTGTTTTCGCTCATGAAACCATCCTCGCATGAAGGTCCGCCCGCAATGTCGCGCTGGCCGGCCTCGCCGTCGATCCAGCGGGGGCATTGACTTGCCTTGGGTCCGGCTCCTACCGTCGGGGCAAGGGATGCCGGGGAATCAAAGGGGGATGAAGATCATGAGTGGGCACGAGCGCACCGTGCTGTGGGTTGCCGTCCTTGCGTCCTTTGTCGCCTTCCTGGACGGCTCGATCGTCAATGTGGCCCTGCCTGCCATTGCCGGGGAGCTAGGCGGAGGCATCACCACCCAGCAATGGGTACTCGACGGATACCTGCTCACCCTCGGTTCGCTGATCATGGTCGCCGGAAGCCTGTCAGACATTTTCGGGCGGGTGCGGATCCTGCGGATCGGGCTGATCCTTTTCGGAATCGCTTCGCTCCTGTGTGCCGCGGCACCGACCGGGGCCGTGTTGATTGCCGCGCGTCTGCTGCAGGGAGCCGCCGCAGCGCTGCTGGTCCCCAGCTCGCTGGCCCTGATCACCTCCACCTTTCAGGAGGGACCCCGGGCGCGGGCCATCGGGAACTGGACCGGGTGGACGGGCACCGCGTTTGTTGCCGGTCCGCTACTTGGCGGGCTGCTGGTGGACACCGTCTCCTGGCGCCTGGTGTTCGCCATCAACGTCCTGCCGATCACCCTCACCATGCTCCTGCTGGCCAGGCTTCACGACCCTGCCGGGGATGGCGCCCGGAGGCCGATCGACATCCCCGGCGCCCTGTTGGCGGCCTTCGGGCTTGCCGGAACCGTGTTTGCCTTGATCTTCCAGCACGAGCGGGGCTGGGGAGATCCGATGGTCTATCTGCCGTTCATCGCGGGCCTGGCGTGCCTTGCCGCTTTCATCCGGCGCGAGGCCAGGATCCCGCATCCGATGATGCCGTTGTATCTGTTCCGGGAACGGAACTTCGGCATCGGGAACCTGTCCACCGCGGCGTTTTATGCCGGCATCACGCTGGGGACATTCATCATTCCGGTCTTCCTGCAGGAGGCTGCGGGCTTCACCGCGTTTGCCGCGGGGATGGCAACCATCCCGCTGACACTCATGTCGCTGGCCCTGTCCGCGTTCTTTGGGACGTTGTCGGGCAAGTACGGGCCACGGCTGTTCATGTCCGCGGGACCGGTGATCGGAGGAATCGGCTTCCTGCTGATGCTCGCCGCCGAGGACCCGTTGGACTACTGGCGGCAGATCCTGCCCGGTGTCGTGGTGTTCGGGCTTGGCCTCGCGGTGACCGTTGCCCCGCTGACCGCCGCCATCCTCGGTGCGATCGATCCGGCGCAGAGCGGCATCGGTTCGGCCATCAACAATGCGGTGTCCCGGGTGGCGGGGCTGCTGGCCATTGCCGCCGTGGGCCTGATCGCCGGTCCGGTGCTGGACTACACGGCTTTCCACCGTGTCGTATTGGTGGCCGCGTGGCTCATGATCGGTTCCGGCATTGTCTCGGCCCTGGGCATCAGCAATGCCAGGCCCGCCGGCGCCCCACCCGTTCCGCCCGAGGCCACCGCCGCCTGCCATGACCGTGTGGTGCCGGACGGGCCACTTCCGGGACTCCACCACACGTGAAATCGCACTTCGAGGCACTGATGCCCTCCGGAACGCTGGTGACCGCCCGGATCAAGTAGCCACAACAAGGAAACCCCGCAGCGGGAACCCTGTCGAAACAGGGACCCGCCACGGGGTTTCCTTGTGCCCGGGACTCCGGGCGGAAGAGACGGAGGACCTAGGCGTCTTCGTCTTCCTCGTCGTGCTTGTACGGATCTGCGTCGCCGGCGAAGTTCTTGCCTGCGGCCAGTGCTGCAACCTCTGCGTCCTTGGCCTTGGCCACCCGCAGCAGCGCCTCGAGGTTCGAGGCGTTGACAGGGATCTCGTCGGCAACGAATTCCAGGGTCGGGGTCAGGCGAACGGTCACGTTCTTGCCGACCTCCTTGCGCAGGACGCCCTTGGACTTCTCCAGGGCGGCTGCCGCGTCGGACTTGGCTTCGTCGTCGCCGAAGACCGTGTAGTAGATGGTTGCGTGCTGCAGGTCGTTGGTCACGCGCGCATCGGTGACCGTGATGGCCTCCACGCGTGGATCCTTGACGGCCTTGCCCAGGGCCTGGGCTACGACCACCTTGATGCGTTGGGCCAGTTTTGCGGCGCGAGCTGAGTCAGCCACGTTCACTCCTTTTCTCGGCACCCGCCAAGGGTGCCGCTTAATGCGCTTCGACGGCGGGGAGCCGCAACCTTATGCGGTTGCGGCCCCCACCGTCGATTAGCAGCGCTTGATAATGACTAAGCGCGCGGCTTTTCGCGCATCTCGTAGGTCTCGATCGTGTCGCCGTCCTTGACGTCGTTGAACGAGCCCAGGCCGATACCACATTCGAAGCCCTCGCGGACCTCGGTGGCGTCGTCCTTGAACCGCTTCAGCGAATCCACGGTCAGGCCCTCGCCGATGACCTTGCCATCGCGCAGGACGCGTGCCTTGGTGTTTCGGCGGATGGTGCCCGAGCGGACGATGGAGCCGGCAATGTTGCCGAACTTCGAGGAACGGAAGACCTCGCGGACCTCCGCGGTGCCCAGCTGGGCCTCTTCGTATTCCGGCTTGAGCATGCCCTTGAGAGCCAGCTCGATGTCATCGATGGCGCCGTAGATGACCGAGTAGAAGCGCATGTCGACGCCTTCCTTGTCGGCCATGTCTGCAACGCGCTCGGCAGGCTTGACGTTGAAGCCAATGATGATGGCATTGTCAACGGTCGCCAGGTTGACGTCGTTCTGGGTGATCGCACCCACGCCGCGGTGGATGACGCGCAGCTGCACGCCTTCTCCCACGTCGATCTTGAGCAGCGAGTCTTCCAGGGCTTCCACGGCACCGGAAACGTCACCCTTGAGGATGAGGTTGAGGGTGTCGATCTTGCCGTCGGCAACAGCCTGGTCGAAGTCTTCCAGGGTGATGCGCTTGCGACGCTTAGCCAGGGCCGCGTTGCGGTCCGCTGCTTCGCGCTTCTCGGCGATTTGGCGAGCGGTGCGCTCGTCGTCGGTCACCAGGAAGGTGTCGCCTGCACGCGGCACCGAGGACAGGCCGAGGACCTGGACCGGGCGCGAGGGCAGTGCGACGTCGAGGTTGTCGCCGTTCTCGTCGAACATGGCACGCACACGGCCGTGTGCGGTGCCGGCAACGATGGTGTCGCCGACGGCCAGGGTACCGGACTGGACCAGCACGGTCGCAACCGCACCGCGGCCCTTGTCGAGGTTCGCTTCGATGGCGATGCCGCGAGCGTCCTTGTCCGGGTTGGCACGCATGTCCAACGCGGCGTCGGCGGTCAGCAGCACTGCGTCAAGCAGTTCGTCGATGCCCATCTTCTGCAGGGCGGATACGTGGATGAACATGGTGTCGCCACCGTATTCCTCCGGAACCAGGCCGTATTCGGCCAGCTGGCCCTTGACCTTGTCAGGGTTCGCCGCGTCCTTGTCGACCTTGTTCACTGCGACGACGATCGGCACGCCGGCGGCCTTGGCGTGGTTCAACGCCTCAACCGTCTGCGGCATGACGCCGTCATCCGCTGCAACCACGAGCACGGCGATGTCGGTGACCTTGGCACCACGGGCACGCATGGCGGTGAACGCCTCGTGGCCCGGGGTGTCAATGAAGGTGATCGCGCGATCGATGTCTTCGTGGATGTGGTGGATCTGGTACGCACCGATGTGCTGGGTGATGCCGCCGGCTTCGCCCTCGATGACGTTGGACTTGCGGATCGCATCGAGCAGGCGGGTCTTACCATGGTCGACGTGACCCATGATGGTGACCACCGGCGGACGTGCCTCAAGCATGTCTTCGGTTTCGGCATCAAGCTCGGCGTCAAAGTCGATCGAGAACGAGGCGAGCAATTCGCGCTCTTCGTCCTCGGGGGACACGACGGTGACAACGTAGCCGAGCTCGGCACCCAAGACGTCAAAGGTCGCCTCATCCAGGGACTGGGTGGCGGTAGCCATTTCGCCCAGGTGGAAGAGCACGGTGACCAATGCTGCCGGGTTGGCGTTGATCTTGTCGGCGAAGTCGGTGATCGAGGCACCACGACGCAGACGGATCTCGGTGGTTCCGTTGCCGCGGGGCACGCTCACGCCGCCCAGCGACGGAGCGCTCATCTGCTCAAGTTCCTGGCGCTTGGCGCGCTTCGACTTGCGCTGCTTGCCGCGGCCTGCGCCGCCCTTGCCGAAGGCACCCTGGGTTCCACCGCGACCGCGGTTGGGACCGCCGCCGCCCTTGTAACCGCCGCCGCCACCGGCTGCACCGGGAGCTGCGCCCGGGGCGCCGCCCGGACGTGCCGGACCGCCGCGGCCGCCCGCTGCCGGACGTCCACCGGCCGGAGCCGGACGTTCGGTGCGGTTGGGCATCATGCCGGGAGTAGCGCGAGCGCCTCCCGGGGTGCGCGGGCCTGCACCGGGGGCACCGGCCGGACGCGGTGCGCCCGGACGTGATCCACCGGCACCTGCCGGGCGGGGACCGCCGGCACCTGCTGCGGGACGGGGTCCACCGGCACCCGCTGCGGGACGCGGGCCACCGGGACGGGGACCGCCCGGACGGGGGCCTCCGGCGCCGGGACCGGCAGCGCGCATGCCCTGCTGGGATGCGAACGGGTTGTTGCCCGGACGCGGTCCGCCGGGCTTGGCACCCGGACGCGGGGCTGCTGAACGATCGGAACGCTCGGGGCGGTCAGTACGCTCGGTGCGCTCGGGACGTGCGTTCTCACCGGCCGGGCGCATGCCCTGCTGGGAGGAGAACGGGTTGTTGCCGGGACGCGGTGCGCCGGGCTTGGCACCCGGACGCGGTGCGGCCGGAGCCGAGGCTGCCGGAGCGGCCGGCTCCGCCGGGGCCGAAGCAGCAGGTGCCTCGGGAGCGGCAGGGGCCGGGCTCGGCGTGGTGCCGGCCGGCTTGGGTGCGGAAACGGCAGGGGCTGCAGGCGCTGCGGCCGGAGCCTTCGCTGCCGGTGCTGCCTTGGGTGCTGCCTTTGGAGCTGCCGGGGCAGCGTCGGGGAACGCGGAGCGCAGCTTGCGCACTACCGGTGCCTCGATGGTTGAGGATGCGGAACGGACGAATTCGCCCATTTCCTGCAGTTTGGCAACTGCATCCTTTGAAGTGATTCCGAGCTCTTTGGCGAGCTCGTGTACGCGGACCTTAGCCACATTTCTCCTGTCTGAAGGTCCGCACCACTTCTAAAAAGTTTTTGGCACGAACCAACGTTTGCTGTCTAGCCCAGCATCCAAAACGGATGCCACAGGCGCTGCGACGCATAACCGATTTGTCATCGTTAGGCGCTCATCGCTTGGAACTCATCGGGTTTCCATCAGATTTCTGACCCGCTTTCAGGTTGGACGTTTATACAGGCAGGTTTCCCAGGTTGGGCCCTTGCCTTGGCCCGCTGCTCCGCCACAAGTGCGGAAACATCCACGTTGGTCCGAAAGGACCGTGCGAATGCCCCGCGTTGCACGGCGCGTTGGGCACATTCCGGATGGGGGTGCAGCCAAGCACCCCGACCGGGGAAGCTCCGGGTGGGATCGGGAACCGGAACGAATTTTCCGTCCCTTGCCCTCAACACCCAGCGCTCCAGCTGGTTCTGGTCCGCCACCACGCGGCAACCAATGCACGTGCGCTGCGGCTGTTGCTGCAATGACACGTTGGTTCTTCTTCCGACATTGATTTACCACGATGCATAGTGGACCACAGACAAGTCTAGCGCGTTTCGTCAATCCGTGGAGCGTGCCGTGGAACACTAGGGACCGGCTCCCGGGTCGGGCCTGCGGGGCCGGGAACCGGGAAGCAAAAGGCCGTCGGCCCGCGGCCTTTTGACACCCAGGCGGTGCCGAAAGTCCACGGGCGCGACGGCCCTGTTGCGGGGGGGTGCGACTACTTGGCGTCGACCGCGTCCGAGATGATGTCGATGCGCCAGCCGGTGAGCTTGGCAGCCAGTCGGGCGTTCTGCCCTTCCTTGCCGATGGCCAGCGAAAGCTGGTAGTCGGGAACCACGACGCGCGCCGAACGGGTTGCCTCGTCGGTGATGGTCACCGAGACGACCTTCGACGGGGAGAGGGCCGAGGCGATGAACTTCGCCGGGTCCTCGTTGAAGTCGACGATGTCGATCTTCTCCTCGCCCAACTCGTTCATGACTGCCCGCACGCGCGAACCCATCTCGCCGATGCAGGCACCCTTGGCGTTGACGCCCGGGATGTTGCCCTGCACGGCGATCTTGGTGCGGTGTCCGGCTTCGCGGGCCAGGGCGATGATTTCCACGGCTCCGTCGGCGATCTCCGGTACCTCAAGCTCGAAGAGGCGGCGCACCAGGTTCGGGTGCGAACGCGACAGCGTGACGGCCGGGCCCTTGGGGCCGCGGTTGACGTCCACCACGTAGCAGCGGATGCGGTTGCCGTGGGTGTACTTCTCCCCCGGCACCTGCTCCGGCGGCGGCAGCAGGGCCTCGACGGTGCCCAGATTCACCTGGATCATGATCGGGTTGTTGCCCTGCTGGATCTGTCCGGAGACGATCTCGCCGATCTTGTTCTTGAACTCGCCCACGACGTTGTCGTCCTCGGCATCGCGCAGGCGCTGCAGGATGATCTGGCGTGCAGTGGAGGCCGCAATGCGGCCGAACCCGGTGGGGGTGTCGTCGAACTCGCCGATGACCGTGCCGTCTTCCTCGGTCTCGGTGGCGAAGATCGTCACGTGGCCGTTGCGGCGGTCGACCTCGGCGCGTGCCTGCGGCATCGCGCCCGGGGACTTCTGGTAGGCAATGAGCAGTGCCTGCTCAATGGTGGGGATCAGCACCTCGAGCGGGATTTCGCGTTCTTTTTCGAGCATGCGCAGCGCGCTCATATCAATGTCCAACTCAGGCCTCCACGTTTTCGTCGTCTTCGTCGTCAAGTTCTAATTCAGTCAGGTCCGCGCTCTCGGCACGGGCAAACTCCACCTCGACGTTGCCGCGGCGGATCGATCCAAATTCAATGGTGCGTGGTTCGCCGACCTTGGGCTTCATGCCCTTCTTCACGGTGATCTCCGGGACGATGGTGATTCCCGTTTCGGTGACCTCCGTGAGGCGTCCGAGCAGGTTGTCCTCGCCAATCACGTTGACCTTCACCATGCGCCCGACATTGCGGTGCCAGTGGCGCGGCAGGGTCAGCGGGCGGGAGGTGCCCGGAGAGGAGACCTCGAGCTCGTAGGGGTCGGCGGTGTCGTGCGGGTCCTTGTCCAGGGCCTCGGAAATGGAGCGGGAGACCTCGGCCACCTGGTCGAGCAGGATGCCCTCGGTGCCTTCGGTAACGTCGACCACCACGTGCACGATGCGCTGGTCCCCGGCACGGCGGACCTCGACTTCTTCAAGCACCAATTGGTGGGAGGCAACGGTGGGCTCCAGTAGTTCGGTGAGGCGGGCCGCCTCGAGCTGGATGTCTGCCGGCTTGCCGGTCATGAAAGTCCTCCCACATTATTCGATGTTGTGAATCCTAGGGTAGCGACTTTTGGGGTCATCCGTCTGCCCGATTCATCACGGGCATGCCCACGGCCGGGTCCATGGGATGATCAAGGTGATGGATCAGCACCCAATTGACCCCAGTGATCGCGTTTCCCGCCGACCCCGCCGCGGTGCCGCCCGGCGGCTCCTGGTGGCCTTGGCGGCGATGCTTGCCGTGGCCGCCGGAACGCTCGGCACGGCGGTCTATCTGAACCGTGATTCCCCTACATGGCAGGCGATCCTGGGCACCGAGCCGGTCATCGAGGCGGCCCCCGATCCGGCCGCGGACCTGCCCGTCCTGCTTGATGCGCTGGAGAACATGACGGCCATCCCGGCGTCCTCCGGAACCGCAAAGTTGGCCACCGCGCTGCAGGGCACGCGCACCATGCTGGCGGAGCATGTCGACTTACTCACACCCGGGATCCCGGCGGCCTCGCAGGCCGGCGCCGAGGGTGACGCAACGGAAGCCTCCGCGGCCGATCCGGCTGCTGTCCCGCTGGATGCCGCCGATTTTTCCCGGCGCCTGGCGCAGACGGGCAACGCCCTGCTGACCCAGTCGCTGGGGGCGCCCGAACAGGAAGCCCGCAGGCTTTCCGGGGCCGGCATTGAGCTGTTGGTCCAGGCCCGCACCGTGCTCGCAGCCTCCGGGGCAACGCAGGCGGCCCTCGATGCCCTCCCCGCTCCCGGCGCCGCCGAAGAGTCCGCAGCGGCTGCGACGGCAACGAAGGATTCTTCCACCGAATCCGCGCCGGCCGCCGACGGCGCCACCACCAGTCGCGCCGCCTTGGCGACGATGCCCGGATTCGCCGTCTCCGCCTGCCCCTCCCCCGCACCGTCGAATCCCGAGGCACCGGACTCCGGCCAGTTGCTGGGCAAGGTAGCCGACGCCGCCTATCGGATGGGCTACGCCTACGACGTTGCCGGGGCACGGACCAGCGCCGGTCTGCGCACCGCCGCCTGGGACAGGTCCGGGTTGCTGGTGGACTTCGCGCAGGCCGTGGAAGGCCAGTTCGCCGAAGAGCTCGACTGCGAACCCCTGCGGCAGCCCGCCTACCAGCTGCCGGCCGACGCAGCGCAGAACCCCATGGATGCGGCACGCAGCGGCGAGGCACAATTGGCCTTGCTGTTACGGGACGCCGCCGCGACCCAGGCAGGGGATTCCCGGGCCTACCTGTTGAAGGCCGCCTGGGCCCAAGCGCTACACGCCCGCCAGGTCACCGGCGTCGCACCGGACTTCACCCAGGTCGAGGGCACTACGTCCCCATCCCCCGCTCCTTCGGCCGGGTAGCGTCCAGGGGCACACCGTTTTACCCCCAAGGGGGTCCGCACGGGACTCCGGCTGCCTCGTTTGGATCTGTATCTCATCGGGCCTGAAACGGCGATGCCGGAAGAGATTCGGGGCTGACCAATGACGTTCGTGGCCATCCGTGGCACCGAGTAGGACGGGGGCTGAAAAGTCCGCCTCAGCACCAAAGTAGTGCTTTGATTCTTCAAATCTCAAATCGTCTGTGCCTCTGGCTACGATCTGCGTAGGGGCTGCCGGGGGAAGTTTGGGAGTTCCGATTCGCAATCGTCACTAGGGGGAATCATGTCTGTTCGTTTCAATACGCCACCGCTTTGGCTGCAACACCTTCCTGCCGGTTTCCAACCCACACCGTCGTGGGTGCCGGAAACTTCGTGGGGCGCCCCGCCAGCCGGCTGGCCCATGTGGGTTCACTCGGAGAATGGCCACCCGGCCTTGCCGCCGGAAGAGTTCTCCGCCAACCCGTATCTGTACATGTCAGTGATGCCCGGTGAGCCCGCACTCATCGCGGCTGGAGCGCATGCCTCATCTTCCACCGGATCCGCAGGCGGCCGTCCACCACTCGCAGGATTTTCGGTCCCCGGGAACCAGGAACCGAAGAGGCCAATGAGCCGGGGCAAGAAAATTGGGATCGGCGTCGCCGGTCTCGTCGTGCTCTCGATCATCATTGGCTCCTGTGGTGGCAGCGACGAGCAACCGTCCTCCGCCCCGACATCCACGGAATCGGCAGTCTCGTCTCCCAGCGAGACAGCCGCAGCGGCACCCGTAGTGTCCTCCGCCGACGCCTCAGCCAGCGCCAAGGCGGAAGTCGAGGCGGAGGCCAGCGCCAAGGCCGAAGCAGATGCCAAGGTAAAAGCCGCGGCTGCGGCCGAAGCCAGCGCCAAGGCAGAAGCAGACGCTGAGGCGGAAGCCAGTGCCAAGGCCGAGGCGGAGGCCGGAGCGAAGGCAGAAGCCGAAGCTGGAACGCTCAGTCAGCAGAACGCGCTTCGGTCCGCGGAGAACTACCTCGGATTCTCGGCATTCTCGCGCACCGGACTGATTTCGCAATTGGAGTTCGAGGATTACTCAACCAAAGATGCAACGTGGGCGGTCGACCGTGTGACGGTTGACTGGTATGAACAGGCTGCCAAGTCCGCCGAACAATACCTTGAATTCACCGCCTTCTCGCGCAAGGGATTGATTGAACAGCTCATTTACGAGGGTTACACGAAGAAGCAGGCAGAGTACGGCGTGGGCAAGACCGGTCTCTAGCTCTCTGACCGACAGTAGGTTCCTACGCCAAATGTCGCAGTCCGCTGTCTCGGGACTCCTCATGGTTGCGCCGTCCCAATCGGCAATTGCCTGAAGCCTGTCATGCCGGAACCGGCATGACAGGCTTCGCCTAGCCGCCCGGTTCGGAGCGTCGATCGCTATCGGCGTTGGATAGACGGCCGGGAACAGCAATTCTTGGCCGTGGCCGATGAGCAGCCTGACGACACTTGGAATCGCCCCAAGCCAGCGGGACTCTTGGCGCCTTTCCGATTCCGCTGACCATGCCACGGGCAGGAGGGCACTTCCCAAACCAAACCCCCATGTGAGGCGTGTCACGGAAGGCCTGACGGTTGCCGCGCCCATACGTTGGCAGTGTCCCACTCGCACAGCCATCAAGGAGAACCCCTGTGTCACGCAGATTCATTCATGCCTCGGCCTGCGCCGCGGCACTCACGCTGGTCGCCGGAGCGATCACTGCCGCCCCCGCCGTCGCGGAACCGCGGCAAACCGAAAAACAGGCCACCGCCACCGGCACCGGAGGGGCGGTGAGCACCGTCGATGCCGAGGCTTCGGCGGCCGCCGTCGCCGTGCTGCGCAAGGGTGGCAACGCGGTGGACGCCGCCGTCGCCGCGGCGGCCACCCTGGGCGTCACCGAACCCTACAGCGCCGGCATTGGCGGAGGCGGGTATTTCCTCTACTACGACGCCGCATCGGGAAAAGTCAGCACCATTGACGGACGCGAAACCGCTCCGGCGAACATGCCGACGGACGCGTTCATCGATCCCGAGACCGGCGAACCCTACCCGTTCACCCCCGAACTGGTGACCAGCGGCGTATCCGTGGGAGTTCCCGGCACGGCAGCGACCTGGCAGCGGGCACTGGAAAAGTGGGGGTCCCTCAGCCTCGGGCAGGCCTTGCAGCCTGCCATCAAGGCAGCCACCCGCGGCTTCGTCGTGGATGAGACATTCCGCGAACAAACGCTGGACAACAAGGAGCGCTTCGCCGCGTTCGATTCCACCAGCGAGCTCTACCTGCCCGGGGGCGATGCCCCTGAGGTCGGCAGCATCATCAAGAACCCGGACCTCGCCCGTACCTACCGACTGTTGGCCCGCGACGGTATCGAGGCCTTCTATAACGGGACGCTGGCCGAGGACATCGCCGAGGCCGTCCAGGCCCCGCCGATCTCCGATGACACCGAGCTTCCCGTGCCGGTTGGCCACCTGAGCACACAGGACCTTGCCGACTACGTCGTGATCGACCAGGCTCCCACCAAGGTGGACTACCGCGGGCTGGAGGTCTTCGGCATGGCTCCCTCCAGCAGCGGCGGAACCACCATCGGCGAAGCCCTGAACATCCTGGAAAACTACGACCTCTCCGCCATGGAAGGCCCCGCCGCCATCCACCACTACCTCGAGGCCAGCGCGCTGGCCTATGCCGACCGCGGAAAGTACCTCGGGGACCCGGCGTTCGTGGACGTTCCCACCAGCACCTTGACCGATGCGCTCTTCGGCGCCGAGCGCGCCTGCGCGCTGGACCCGGAGCAGGCTGCCACCAAGCCCGTTACCCCCGGCGATGTCACCGACTACGACGGTCTCTGCCCGGCTGCCACCGCTGCACCGGCGGAGGAAACAGACACCGAGAACATCTCCACGACCCACCTGTCCGTGGCCGATGCCCAGGGCAATGTGGTTTCCTACACGCTGACCATCGAGCAGACCGGCGGATCGGGCATCGTCGTTCCGGACCGCGGCTTCCTCCTGAACAACGAGTTGACCGATTTCTCCACGGTCTACGACCCGGCCGACCCCAACCGGATCGAACCGGGCAAGCGTCCGCGCTCGTCGATGGCCCCGACCATCGTCCTCTCCGACGGCGAGCCCCTGTTGGCCCTGGGTTCGCCGGGCGGTTCGACCATCATCACCACGGTGTTGCAGACCCTGGTCAACCGCGTGGACCTTGGCATGAGCCTGCCCGAGGCGATTGCAGCACCGCGTGCCTCGCAGCGCAATTCGGCCAAGGTCACTGCCGAACCGGAGTTCATCGAATCCCAGGGGGCCGGGTTGGAAGCCTTCGGTCATGAGTTCGTCGCCTCGGGCGATTCGTTTACACCGCAGGCGGAGATCGGCGCGCTCGAGGCAATCGAGTTCGGTCCTGATGGAACGATGACGGCGGCGGCAGAACCGACGCGTCGCGGCGGCGGCTCGGCCATGGTGCTCAAGCCGAAGCGTTAGCCACGCGGGCAGGGCCCAACCCAACGGTGCGCTGCTCCGTCGAAGGCCGACACTGGATTTCCAGGTCCGGCTTTCGGCGGAGCAGCGCCATTCCACCGGCCAAGGCCGGGGGCAACTGCGAGGCCCATGACGCAGGGAACGCCCCCCCGGCAGCGTTCAGCCGGCGACCACGTTCCGCAGGCCACGGGTCGACAATTCCTGTGCCGGGTTGCCGCCGAATAGTCCGTCCTCGGGTACGTCCGAACCCTTCATCAGGAACGAATCGGCCTTGAGCTCCGACCCGTCCCGCATGGTCACGCCGTAGTGCACAAACGCGCCAACTCCTATCGTGGTCCTGGAGCCGATCGAGATGGGCTCGAGCTTGAAGGCCCCGTCTTCCATGGAGTGGCATTGGAAGATGCTCCCCGAATTCAGGGTCACATCATCCCCTATGGTGACAATAGTTTTCTCCGGGATTGCGCATCCGTCATCGAAAAGCCTCTTGCCCACGCGCACACCCAACAGTCGCAAAATGATCGATTTGAAGGGCGTGCCGCTGAACAAGCCAAGTGCTGCACCGCCGATGAACTTCCAAAAACGCTCGTGCTCCCAAAAGTAGACCTCGTAGATGGAGCAGAAGGTCGGGACAAGCTTGTGGCGAATCTGGGTGATGCGTTCGATCGCAATGGTGAGTCCTTCCAACGCCACACCCAGGGCCAGTGTGCCCATCATGACGGCCAGTGCGCCGACTTCTTCAAAATGGGTCAGGACAACTGATGCGAACCACAGGGAAACGAAGACCTCGAACCAACGGAGCAAAAGGAACAGCGCAATGGTGAGGCCGTTGTGGCGGTTCTTGGCAGGAAGCCGCAGTTTGAGTTGCTCTGCCGTTTTCATCTCATCGAAGGCGCTGTCCCGCTGAACCGACCGGGGGATCTCGAAAGGCGGGGACCCCAAGAGTCCGACTCCTTCACGCATGGGACCATCGATCGGGACCATGGTCATGGTCCCGAACAAACAGTTCTCGCCGGTCTTCCCCGCAGGTGGATAGGTGATGGCGTTGCCCAAAAAGTTCTTGGCACCGATGGTGCTGGGTGCGATGCGGAATGAGGTGTTTGATACCTCTGCGGTAATCATCGACAGCCCATCCGACACCATCGTTCCGGAGCCGACGGTAACCGCATAGGGTGTGTCGTGTTTGACTGCAGGTCCGAAGTTGGACCCCGTTTGCACCGGGTTCGGCTGGTGATACCCGAGATAGCTCAGGTAATAGAGAATCAGCGAGCTGTCGCCTGTGAGGTTCGCGAAGAACGGGATATTCGTGAGCCGCGTGACCGTCCGATGAAGGGCATAGTGGAATCCGTAAAGGGGATAGACCTTGCCTGGTGTCAGGAAAAGATATAGCAGCCGCGGTACGACGCCCACTGCCACCAGGCCGGTAACAATACCGCCGAATGTCAGGCCGAAGGAAATGATCATCAAATCGGCATAGAACCCACCGGTCTCGTTCCAAAGCAAACCTGATGAGAGGTAGTCCGGCAAGAACAACGCGATCAGGAAGGTAACGAGGGACCCGAACCCGGCAATGCTGACGCACACGACCCAGAAACTATAGGTGATCTTCCTTCTCATGGTGACACGCGCCGGGTCGACAGACTTGTAATTGGAATCGCAGCGCCGCCCGGGCGAGCCATGCCACGTTTCATTGGGTGGCACCGTCTGCCCACGATGCAGCGACGATGAATGACCTAGCTGGGAATTGTCTCCCATCTCCGTAAAGATGTCTATGACCGTTTGCTCACCCACCCAGACGTTTTTGCCCAGTGTCACTGGCCCCACCTGAATGATTCCCCGTTGGGCGCGATAGCCCTTGAACACGGAGTCCTTTCGGATCACGGTGCCGTCACCAATGGTGAGCAAATCGCTGCACATTGGCACTGTGGTGGAGAAGATCGCAACGTCGTGCCCGATCTTGGCCCCCAGCGCCCGCAAATAGACATTGAACAACGGCGTCCCGGCAAACATTCGAAGCGGATTGCTGCTGATGAGTACCCGCACAAACCAGAAGCGGACATACGCCAACGACCAGACGGGAATTTCCATCTCCTTCCACCGCCCGACAATTACCCATTTCAGTGCAATGGGTATCACTGACAACGCGACAAACAGCACGACGGTGAAAATGAGGGATCGTTCCCAAACCTTTATGGCGTCCGTTGCCGCAGCTGCCCAGTGATATCCGGCGACCGCCAGGACCGTTAACCCGTAGGTATACGCAAGGAAGATCAGGGCCTGCAGAACGCCTGTCGTCACGAACTGGCGGGTGCTGGCCAGGTTGATTTTCATTGTCTCGGGATACTCGGCCGGCGGCGTGGCGGCGCTGCTGATCTCGAGCACCGCGGCCAGCTTTTCAATGGTCGGGTTTTGGTAGGCATCCCTCATGGCCAGCGGGGGCAGGTCGGTGTTCTTTCTGGTCAGGGAACAGAAGTGTGCAAGTAAAAGGGAATTCGCCCCGAGATCCGTAAAAAAATTCGCCCGCGTCGATACCTTCTCAACGTGGAGCACCTGTGCCAAGGCCAGCGACAGCTGTTCCTCGGTCTCATTTGCCGGAGCCACATATTCCTGGCCGCCGGCATTGGGGCTGGGGGTTGAAGGCGGGGGCAGGTTTTTTCGATCGGCCTTGTCGCTGGGTAGCATCGGGATGGCTTTCAGGCACTCAAAGTAGGCCGGCACCATATAGCTGGGAAGCTGGGATTGCAGCCGTTCCCTGAGATCCAAGGCATCGATTTCAGGGGTGTCTTTCCGCAGGCTGTAGTACGCGACCAGCTCGGTAAAACCGGGTTCCCGTTCGTAGGTGTCAACGACCGCTTGGGCAACTCCGGGCACCTGCAACAGCACCGATTCGATCTCCGTGAGTTCGATCCGGTAACCGCGGATTTTCACTTGGGTGTCGATACGGCCAAAATATTCGATCTCACCCATATCATTGATCCGCCCCAGGTCGCCGGTGCGGTAGATCCTGCCCGAAGGGTTGTTGTCTATCCCCAGAAAGTCCGGGATGAAGGCCTTCCCTGTGAGGTCGTCACGCTTGACGTAGCCCTTGGCCAACCCAATTCCTGCCAAGCCGATCTCGCCCTGGGTGCCGGCCGGCAGGGCCTTGGGCTCGTCGGGATCGAGGATGACCACGGCATAGCTTGGCAAAGGCACTCCCAAGGTGACAGGACGTGTGGGATCGGCAATCGCGTAGGTTGCCGTGACGGTGGCCTCGGTGGGGCCGTACACATTCAAGAAGCGACGGCCCGGCCGATGCCACCGCACCATCAAGTCACGTGGACACGCTTCCCCGGAAACCAGAAGAAAGCGGAGGGATGGAATATCCTCATCGAGTGTCGCCAACAACGTTGGAACACAACAAATGGCCGTGACCTTGTGGGCAACCAGAAACTCTGCCAGCTCCAGTCCAAGCAGCGCGGTGCCGCTGGGTTTGGGAACCAGGGTTGCCCCGGACATCCACGGTACCCAAATCTCTTCAACGGAGAAGTCAAAGGCTATGGTCATGCCCTGATAAACCCTGTCCTGCTGCTTGTACCCATAGGAGAGCGCAGCCACCCTCACGAAATTGCAGATGCTGGCATGCTCAATGGCCACGCCCTTGGGCCGGCCGGTCGTTCCGGACGTGTAAATGATGTAGGCCAGCTGGTCGCTTGGGGATCCCTTTTCCTCCGCTGCAAGTCGCGTGGAATCCATCGACTCGATCCTTGGGTCCTCCTCATCCAGGCAGCGGACCGAAGCCATGACATCCACGAGCCGATCCCTCAAATGCGACAGCGTCAAGACCTGGGCGACATCGGCATCGGCGATGATGTAAGCGATCCGGTCGGCGGGATAACCGGCATCCAGGGGCACATACGCAGCGTGGATCTTCAACACCGCGAGCATCCCCACCAGCGAACGCACCGGTTCGTCGAAAAGCAACGCGATCCTGTCCCCGGGATTGCACCCGTGGGCGATCAAGTACCGGGCCAGTTGGTTGGCCTTGGCGTCCAACTGATCGTAGGTGAGCCTGACCGCACCCGTGTCCACAGCCAGATGCAACCCTTTCCCGGTCTTGCGCAACAGGTCGCACTGCCTTTCAAAGAGGTGATCCAGGCGTTCCCCCGGGACCCATCCGGCTGTCTGGTCTACCTCCACGGAGTGCAATACAGGTCCGTGCATGAGGCTGAGTGCCCTGTGTCTTCCCGTATAGGCCAGGTTTTCCCGCGTATCAACTTGCTTGCTCAAAGCGACCTCCTTGGTCATGTGTGTTCCAACCAATCGAGCCGGGTGATTACGGTGCGGGCACATCGAGCATCGATGCCAGCCGATCGATGCAATCGACCAGGATGTGACAAGCGGTCTCCATGACTTCCGCGGTGACGTTGAGCGGAGGCAGCAGGCGCACGACGCTGCTGTCGCGGCCGCCAAGTTCCAGGATCAGCCCCCGGTTCAAGGCCTCGGACTGCACCTCGGCGGCTAAATCTCCTGCCGGCATTTCGGTTCGTGGATCCATGAGCTCGACGCCCACGAGCAGTCCCTTCCCGCGGATTTCCCTAACCCACGGATGCCGCTGCAGCGGCGCCAGCAGGCCAAAACATTGTTCGCTGCGGCGGCGGACGTTGCCCAGGATGTCGTCGCGTTGGAATATTTTCACTGCTTCGACACCGGTGGCGAAGGCGAGTTGGTTGCCACGGAAGGTACCGATGTGTGCGCCGGGCTCCCAGACATCCATCGCCTTGTCGTACATGATCAGCGCGATGGGCAGACCCATGCCGCTGAGTGCCTTCGAGGCAACGATGACATCGGGTTCGATTCCGTACTGCTCAAACGAGAACCAGGTACCGGTACGTCCGCAGCCCGTTTGCACTTCATCGACGATCAGCGGGATCCCCAGTTCTCGGGTCACTGCACGCACTCGCTGGGCGAACTCGATTGTGGCGGGAATTGATCCGCCCTCGCCTTGAACGAGCTCGAGAATTACGGCGGCCGGCAGCGGAATTCCACTGAGATCGTCCTTCAGCGAATGCTCCAGGAACGTCGCGCAGTTCGTGGAACAGGTGGCGGGGCTCATGCCGAGAGGGCATTGCGAACAGTATGAATAGGGAAAGAAGTGGACCCCTGGCATGCCATTTTGCACGTGACTTTTTGGTGCCACCAGTCCGGTGAGGGCCATTGCTGCGGCAGTGCTCCCATGGAATCCTCCCTGGAAGCTGATGATCTCTCCGCGACCGGTGGCCGTCTTGCACAGCTTTATCGCAGCCTCGACGGCATTGGCACCAGTGGGTCCGCAGAAGTGGATCTTCATCCGGTCCTGCATATCCACGGGAAGCATCGAGAGCTGGGCATCGATGAAGGCGTCCTTGATCGGCGTCGGGAAATCCAGGCCGTGGGTTTCAACCAGCATTTGGTCGGCGGCAACGCGGACCAGATCCGGATGGTTGTGCCCGAATGGGAGCACCCCTGCCCCGTCGAGGAAGTCTATGAACACATTTCCATCGACGTCCTGAACGAAACTACCTGCGGCATCGGCGATCGCAATCGGCAAGTGGCGTGGGTAAGTCCGGGCGTTGGATTCCCGGGCGTCTTGACGCGCCAAGAAGGCGGCGGACTGTGGTCCCGGTATCGGGCCCGACACGAGCGGACCCGTCCAGTCCGCGAGTACTGTTTTATTTGTCATTGCAATCTCCATTCATCAAAGAAATAAAGACGGACAATTTGGAATCAAGACAATTGTTTAAAGAAGATTCGGAACCGAAAATTCCCGCGTGCATTGGCCAAAATCCGGCGCTTTCCCAAGCAATCGCCGGCATCAGCACGGTTGCCCCCGCGGGCCGATGTCTCCGGTTTGGCTCGCAAATTGCACAGATGTACCCGCGGCCGATCAAAGTGCCCCAAGTCCCAAGTCCCCTGATTCCATCGTTACTTCACATAAACTGTCTGCCCAAGCTGGAATTAATTGGCTATTGCTTGATCGTAATCAAGATTCCTAGCCTTTGTGATTAACGGATTGGTTCATATGTTTTTCCGCATACCCTTTCCCCAAGTCATCGGATAGGTGGAACGCCTCGCGCATTGCGCGGGCCCCAAGCTCCAGCATCTCTAGGTCCGTTACGGCGGATATGGAAACCGAAGAGTCGGAAAATAGCCGAATCTTGATGCCGGCATCAGAAAACACACCCAAGAACCGGCAGAGCACATCGGGCTCCAGACGCATGCCGAAACCCGACAGCGAAAGTTTGCCCACTTCTTCGCATTTCAACCACTGGAAGCCAATGGTCTCCTGAGCCTTCGAGACAGCAGCCACCACAGTGGGGATTTGGGCAGCGGGCAGGATGAATGAAATGTCCGTAGACCTGGCCACCACGCCATTTCTATCCGTAGACCTGGCCACCACGCCATTTCTATGAGTGATCATGTCCGGGCAAACACCTAAAGCCGCCGTGACACCGAATAGCTGCGCCGGGCCTGGCCCCGTGGGGACACCGGCCACGGTGACTTGCATCTGGGTCCGGTCTTGGATGACGCCCATGATCATCGGTTCTTCCAAGGTCGCCGAATGCCCGGCGCCGGGCTCGTCCTCGAGCCCGGAAACGACCACCGTCCCTTCATCCGGATTAAACGGTGAACGCACATGGATCGTTACTCCAAGGCGGCGCGCATATTCAATGCAACGCCGCGGCAGAACTTTGGCTCCTGCAGCGGCCAGTTCCATCATTTGCACGCTTGTAATCGTTTGGACCTTGCGAGCTGCCGGAACGACGCGTGGATCTGCCGTGTACAGGCCGTCAAAGTCGGAATAGATTTCACAAACCAATGCATTCAAGGAGGCGGCGAGAGCAACCGCCATCAGGTCCGATCCATCTCGCCCCATGGTCGTGACCATATTGGCCTCACGGTTTGTTCCCTGGAAGCCGGCCACGATGGGGATCTCCCTGCGCGCAAGGGAAGCCACCACGGCCAGTGGATCCACGCCAACTATGTGTGCTTTGCCGTGGATGCCATCCGTGATCAGCCCTGCTTCTCCGCCCGTAAACACATGGGGGGCTGCACCTAGCTTGGAAATGGCAATTTCCAGCGAAGGCACGAAGATCTGCTCACGCCGACCCACCGCAAGGTCCACCTCACCTGGTTCACCCAACGGGGCGAGTCCAGCTGGGTGGGTCGCTAATTCGTTCGTGGCACTTTCCATCTCGGGTAGCACCACCACCACCGAAAATCCTGCGCGTTGCGTATCGACGATCCTTCGCGCAACCCGCTGAATTCCTCTGTGGTCTGCTACAGAGGAATTACTGTATTTTTGGATGATCAGGCTTTCACGAAGCCTCCAAGCAGGCCAAGTGTCCGATTGCATGGGAATTTCCTGTCACTAGAATTTCTAGCTTCTTTCCCGGCCCCAAGATTCTTGCAAATGACAAGTCATGGCCGTGATTCGGCCCCCCAGCCGAATGAGACGATACATTCAATTCAAGCGAATACGGTATCACTGGCCGGTAGTCCCCCCGGAACCGACCGCGACTTCTCCATATGGAGTCGCATCATTGGGCCAGTCTTACACCGCGTACGGGGAGATGCAAGGCAACGGCAAGTCCCGGAAAGAAAATCTCCGCAAGAAAAGGGAACATCGCAGCAGACGAATCGGTTTGGGGCGGAATCGGAAAACCCGTCAGGCAAGGGCCGAGTCGATGACCAGGCGCGATTGGAGGGCCATCGCCAGGGGCAGGCTCTGCCTCCACGGGCGCCGCACCCGTTGGAAATCCAGGACATTACCGAGAGGTCCCCTCCAGGGCTGATTGATCAGCTGATTTTCGAGGGCTATTCACGGAAATGGGCGGAGCACGGGGTCAGCAAAACTGTCCTTAAGCGCTCTGACCCGAGGACAACCTGAAGGGAGGGACTGACCCACCGCGGCGGCCCGGAGCATGGCGGACATGTGGAGCTCGCCGATTCCTCGTCTGAGCCCCGGAAAGACGTGGCTGCCCGGGGCAAAACGGGGGACCCTGCTAAGCGGCCGGGAACAGCACGTCATAGCCCAGCTTGAGGATCAGCGCGCCCACCACGGCAAGGAAGACAATGCGGATGAACTTGCTGCCCTTGGACACAGCCATGCGCGCGCCGAGGTAGCCACCGACCATGTTCGCCGCCCCCAGCAGCAGGCCGATCCCCCACAACAGGTGCCCGGAAGGCAGGAAGAACGCCAGTGCGCCCAGGTTGGTCGCCATGTTCACGATCTTGGCCTTGGCGCTGGCGGCCAGGAAGTTGTATCCCATGAAGGCGACCATCGCGATGATGAGGAACGATCCGGTGCCCGGGCCGATCAGCCCGTCGTAGCCGCCGATGACCAGCCCGATCACTCCCGCCACCGCATAGTGGCGGGAGCCGGTGTGGCGCAGTTCCGTTAGTTCGCCTGCCGTGGGCTTGAAGAGCGTGAACAGGCCCACCGCGATGAGTGCGGCAATGATGACGGGTTTGATGACTTCTTCGGGCAGCAGCGTGGCCAGGATCGCCCCGCCGAAGGATCCCGCCAGCGCCACCGTGGCCATCGGGATCGCGGTCCTCAGATCCGGATGGGCACGGCGGTAGTAGGTCACCGCACTGGTGGTGGTGCCGAAAACGGAACCCAGCTTGTTGGTGGCAAGTGCCTGCACCGGGGAGATTCCCGGCACCAGCAGCAGGGCGGGGAGCTGGAGCAGTCCCCCGCCGCCGACCACCGCGTCGACCCAGCCCGCGGCGAATCCTGCGAGCACGATCAAGGCGATGGTTCCGGGCTCCATTCCCTGCAGCCCGGAACCATCAAGCAGGGTCGCCGCCTCGATCATCCCTAGCCCTTGGCGAGGGCGATCAGCTGCGCGACAACCTCGTCGACGGAGACGTCGGTGCGTTCCCCGGTGGCGCGGTCCTTGACCTCAACGAGCCCGTCGGCCAGGCCGCGGCCGATGACCACGATCGTGGGCACGCCGATGAGCTCCGCGTCGGAGAACTTCACGCCTGCCGAGACCTTGGGACGGTCATCGTAGATGACCTCGACGCCGGCTGCGTGCAGCTCGTCGGCGATCTTCTGTGCCGCCTCGAAGAGTTCTGCCTGCTTGCCGGTGACCACCAGGTGCACGTCGGCCGGGGCCACGTTGCGGGGCCAGACCAGGCCGTTCTCATCGTGGTTGGACTCGGCCAGGGCGGCGACTGCACGGGTGACGCCCACGCCGTAGGAGCCCATGGTGACGATCTTGAGCTTGCCGTTCTGGTCCAGCACCTTCAGGTCCAGGGCCTCAGCGTACTTGCGGCCGAGCTGGAAGATGTGTCCCATTTCGATGCCGCGGGCGGTTTCCAGCGGGCCGGATCCGTCCGGGGCCGGGTCCCCGGCGAGCACCTCGACGCACTCGATGGTGCCGTCCCAGGTGAAGTCGCGTCCGGCGACCAGGCCGAAGACATGCTTGCCGGCCTCGTTGGCGCCGGTGACCCAGCTGGTGCCGGCAACCACGCGCGGGTCAACCAGGTACAGGATCTTGGAAGCGCCTTCCAGGCCCAGGACCGCCGCATCAGTGCCCAGCGCCGGGCCGATGTAGCCCTTGATGAGCGTCGGGTGCTTCTTCAGGTCATCCTCGGTCGCGGCCTCGAGGCCGACCTCGCCGCCGGTTTCCAGGTGCGCGGAGATGTTTGCCTCGACGCGCTTGAGGTCCACGTTGCGGTCCCCGGGCAGGCCGATGGCCACCAGCTGGCGTTCGCCGGTGGGCAGCGTGGCGGCCAGCACGACGTTCTTCAGGGTGTCAATGGCGCTCCAGGCGCCGTTGGCGCGCGGGGCGATCTCGTTGGCGCAGGCCACCAGGGTATCGATGGTCGGGGTGTTCGGGGTGTCCAGGACCTCGAAGGCCGGGGCATCGGTGAAGTCGATGTCCTCGGGCACCACGGTGGTCACCGCCTCGACGTTGGCGTAGTAGCCTCCGGGAGAGCGGACGAAGGTGTCCTCGCCGACAGGGGTCGGGTGCAGGAATTCCTCGGACTTCGATCCGCCCATGGCGCCGGCCGTGGCGAAGACCGGAAGGATCTCCAGGCCCAGGCGGCCGAAGATCTTCAGGTACGCCGCGCGGTGGGCCTGGTAGGCCTCTTCCAGGCCCTCGTCGTCGATGTTGAAGGAGTAGGAGTCCTTCATGATGAATTCGCGGCCGCGCAGCAGGCCCGCGCGGGGACGTGCCTCGTCGCGGTACTTGTTCTGGATCTGGTACAGGTAGGCCGGCAGGTCCTTGTAGGAGTTGTACAGGTCCTTGACCAGGAGGGTGAACATTTCCTCGTGGGTCGGGGCCAGCAGGTAGTCGGCACCCTTGCGGTCCTTGAGGCGGAAGAGTCCGTCGCCGTACTCGGTCCAGCGGCCCGTCGTCTCATAGGGTTCGCGCGGCAGCAGCGCCGGGAAGTGGACTTCCTGGGCGCCAATGGCGTTCATCTCCTCGCGGATGATGGCTTCCACCTTGGCCAGGACGCGCAGGCCCAGCGGCAGCCAGGTGTAGATCCCGGGTGCTGCGCGGCGGATGTACCCGGCGCGAACCAGCAGCTTGTGGCTGGCGACCTCGGCATCGACCGGATCTTCGCGCAGCGTGCGCAGGAACAGGGTGGAGAGCTTTAGGACCACGCTAACTTTCCATTTCCGCGGCCTTTTTCCAGGCCACAACATAGTGGTGGGGTGCAAATCTTTGGTGCCCGTGGCGTTTGCCCCGGGTCGCGGAGCCGGGCCACGGCGTCCGCCCACGGGGGTCCGTGGAAGAAGCATGGCGCCGCACGGCACTTGTCCCATCCTACTTTGCCGACCCGGTGCCCCTTGGCATCGAAGACACAGCGGCACTTGGACGCCGGGCCCTCCTGCGGGGCACAGGCAGGCCGCTGCGGCGTTGGCCAGGAGTACAGCCTTCCGGCGCAAGAGGTGTGCCTAGGACGCGGGAGTCACCGCGGGCGGTGCCGCGCGCAGGATCCCCAGCAGGCCTTCGGCATCCTTCAGCGCCTGGGCGGTGGCTGCTTCGGGGGTACTCTTCACGGCACGGGTTGCCGTCAACATGAGGTTCCCGTCAATGAGGCGGACCGACACCTGTTTGCTCTTCGCATTCCCGTTCATGCTTTCCAACATGGTGGCCGTGGTGAAGGGAGCGGAACTCGTGACCTCGAGCGGGGTCAGCTTGGAGGTGATCGTTTGGCCGCCCGCGGTGACCGTGTAGGTGCTGCAGGACTGGTCCAGGTGCTGCTGCGCTGCCACGTTGGCCACCAGGCCGGCACGGTCACGGTAGGAGGCAATTGTCAGGTCACCGCCGGCGTTCTGCGGCAGGACGGCTGCCGCCATGGCCGCCTGGTCCAGCTGGTCGGTCAGGTTGCCCACCCCATAGAGTCCGCACTCGGCAGGAACCACGGTGACGCCCTCCAGCCACTTTTGAGCCTCCGGCAGTTGCTTGCGCAGCGCTTCCTGGTCATTGACGACGGTTCCAGGGGTCGCTGCCGCCCATTGCTGCACAGCGCTGTTCAGTGCAGCGGCATCCAGGTAACCCAGTTCGGCCCTGCTCGACGGGCCGGTGGTCGGGCTGGTGGAGCCTGACTCGGTGACGGGCACCTCGACGGCGGTCGGCAATGATGCGCTCGGGCCCGGCACCGGGGCATCGGTGCAACCGGCAAGGGCCAGCAGCAGGCCTGCTGCCGCCAGTGCGGTGGAGGTCCTGCGAATGGTTTCGTTGGTCCTTGGCATATGGGACGTCACGTCCAGCTTTCAGGTCGGCGGTCCTCGAGGGGCACGCTGTGGCCGTGGTGGATGGTTCCGGCACCCGCCGGAAGGTCAGAAGAGGATGGTGGCGAACTCGCCGACTTCTTCGAAACCGACTTTGCGATAGGTCGCAAGGGCCGGTGCGTTGTAGTCGTTGACATAGAGGCTGGTGGTGGGGGCAAGGCGCAGGGCGTAGTCGGAAACCGCGGCCATGTAGCCCGCCGCCTTCCCGCCGCCGCGGTGTTCGGGGTTCATCCAGACCCCCTGGATCTGTGTGGCCCGGGTGGTGACGGTTCCCAGTTCGGCCTTGAACCGGATCGCGCCTTCAGTGTCCAGGGCGATCAGCGAATGTCCCGAATGGATCAGCGAGCGGACCCTCGAACGGTAGAACGATCCCCCGTTGACCAGCGGGGAGTAACCCAGCTCTTCCTCGAACATCAGTGCGCAGGCCGGCAGCACCAGGTCGTACTCCCCCGCGTGGCTGGCCCGCAGGGAGGGCTCCGGCTCGATGGCGGGGGCCTTGGAGAGCGTCATGAAGGGCTGGTTGGGCCGCACACTGAAGGCCTGCTGCGGACCCTCGGCGAGGACTTTCCACATCCCCATGACGGCATCGGCCGGCCCGAAGCAGGAAGCAAAACTCCGGTTCAGCGATTTCACCACGTGCCCGAATTCCTCGGCGTCCTCGGCGGTGACATTGATCGGAACGATATTTGCACCGATCCAGCAGGCCGAGACCAGCAGCGCCCCGTCGAACCGGCCCACGATGAGCGATCCGCCCAGGCCCGGCCTGGCGGATCCGGTGACCGCAAGCTGCGCATCCATGAAGATGTTGGCGACCGGATCGGTGGAAACGAGGGCGCGGAGAGCCGCGGTATCGGCGTCGTCGAGGACACGGATACTTGCGGAGAGCGACTCTCCGGCGCCCGGGTTGCGTCTAGCTGACGGTAACCACGGGGCCACCTTGGACAGGATTTTCTCCATCCACGTTCCCCATTTCCTCGGCGATGCGCATCGCCTCTTCAATCAGTGTCTCAACAATTTGGTCTTCGGGCACCGTCTTGATGACTTCGCCCTTCACAAAGATCTGCCCCTTGCCGTTGCCCGAGGCAACACCGAGGTCGGCTTCGCGCGCCTCGCCCGGGCCGTTGACGACACAGCCCATGACTGCCACGCGCAGCGGGACCTCAAGTCCCTCCAGCCCGGCGGTGACCTGGTCGGCCAGCGTGTAGACGTCGACCTGGGCGCGTCCACAGGACGGGCAGGAGACGATTTCCAGCTTGCGCGGGCGCAGATTCAGGGATTGCAGGATCTGCGCACCGACCTTGACCTCCTCGACCGGCGGGGCCGATAGCGAGACGCGGATGGTGTCGCCGATGCCCTTGGAGAGCAGCGCGCCGAAGGCGGTGGCTGACTTGATGGTGCCCTGGAAGGCCGGCCCTGCCTCGGTGACGCCCAGGTGCAACGGCCAGTCGCCGCGTTCGGCCAACAGCTCGTAGGCACGGACCATGACGACGGGGTCGTTGTGCTTGACCGAGATCTTGAAGTCGTGGAAGTCATGTTCCTCGAAGAGCGAGGCTTCCCAGACGGCGGATTCGACCAGCGCCTCGGGGGTCGCCTTGCCGTACTTCTCCATCAGGCGCGGGTCCAGCGAACCGGCGTTGACTCCGATGCGGATGGAGGTGCCGGCGGCCTTGGCGGCCTCGGCAATCTGCTTGACCTGGTCGTCGAACTTGCGGATGTTGCCCGGGTTCACGCGGACGGCGGCGCAACCGGCGTCGATGGCGGCAAAGACGTACTTCGGCTGGAAGTGGATGTCGGCGATCACGGGGATCTGCGACTTCTTGGCGATGATCGGCAGCGCCAGCGCGTCGTCGGCCGACGGGCACGCAACACGCACGATGTCGCAGCCGGTGGCCGTGAGTTCGGCAATCTGCTGCAGCGTCGCGTTGATGTCGGTGGTCGGCGTCGTGGTCATCGACTGGATGCTGATGGGGCTGTCGGAACCCACACCGACGGAACCGACCTTGATCTGTCGGGTCTTGCGCCGCGGGGTGAGGACCGGGGGTGGCGTCGATGGCATGCCGAGACTGACCGGGATCGAGGTCAAGATTTCCTCCGAGGTGTAGAGAATGGAAGCTTTTCCATTATCCCCCCGCAACCCGGCCCGCGGGGCCGTAATCTCGCAGGGCGAAGCCGGATGCGCGTCGGCGACGTCTAAGTGCCGTGATCACGCGGGTTTGCTACCTAGGCGTGGTGACTGAGCTCACCCGTGACCGGGCTCCATTCGGTGATCCGCAGGGCGGCAATGGAGCCGCTGACCGCGAACGGGTCGTTCTTCAGCGTCTCGGCCAGTGCCGCCTGGCTCGGCGCCGACAACAGCAACAGGGCGCCGGATCCGTCGACGTAGGGTCCGGAGGCGACCAGCGAGATTTCGCCGGCCAATCCGGACAGGAACTCGCGGTGCCCGGGGCGGTGCTCATCACGGATGGCATCGGAACCGGCGGCGTACACATATTCAACTGCGAAAACACTCATGCGCATCAGCCTAACCGGTGAGTTGGGCAATTCTGATGCTTAAGGCGACACACTGGCGCTGGTGAGCCGTAACTACGGCGTCACTGTGGCGATTCCAAAAACAGCGGCCGGACTGGCCTTGGACATGCGGAGATCTCCAGCGAACGACCAATGGTGCCCATGGGTTGGCCCATGGAGCTGCAGGGTCCTCACGGGGTCGCGAGGTCAACGAAGCGAGGGAAACGCGTTGAGGGTGGCGAACCAGTGGGCAAGTGTGTCGGGTTGGTCCGCGGCCCGTTCAACGAACCTGGTCAAGGCCACGCTTGAGGAAACCTGGCTGAGGAGCACGGGCTGTTGCGCAGCACGTTCAGGTCGCTGACGAGTTGGCGGTGGATTCCCCCGGCCAAACCGGCGGCATTTGGACGGGCCATCGTGGTGACCGGGAACCATGATCATAAGACTGTTCCGTGCCGCAATGGTCAGATTTCTGCTGCATGTCGCTCGGATTGAATGCGGGGACTGTGCCGTTCTGAATTCGTCTTGGTATCACGCAGAGAGGCACTATCCCACGATCTGGACGCGGTGTTGTTAAACAAACCAAAGATGACTTTTCGGGCGGGTCACGAAAGGTGTTGGGTAGGAAACATATGGTTCATGCAAAGAAACATGACGACATGCATCCTGAGTGGATTGTCCGCCCCACCTAGCGTGAAATGCGCAATTATTACCCACTTGCTCGGAGCACCAGCTATGCAGCCAGATTCAACGACCATTACCTCTAGACAAAGAGAGGTTTCCGGTTATGATTTGGGTTCGCAAGAATCCAATGCTCAAGCTTTGGATCCACCCCCCGGATTGCACCGAAGCATGGGGCCCCGCCATCTCATCATGATCGCGATGGGTGGAGTCATTGGCTCGGGGCTATTTCTCAGTTCGGGCTACACCATCGCCCAGGCCGGTCCACTGGGGGCCGTTTTGGCGTACCTCGTCGGCGCGTTTGTGGTCTATTTGGTGATGTCGTGCCTCGGTGAGCTGGCAATTGCCTACCCCGTGGCCGGAGCCTTCCACATTTACGCAGCCAGGTCCATTGGACCGGCAACCGGGTTCACGACCGCGTGGCTTTACTGGCTGTGTTGGGCCGTTGCGCTGGGCTCGGAGTTCACGGCCAGCGGTCTGCTGATGCAACGTTGGTTCCCGGACGTGGCGGTTTGGGTGTGGTGCTTGGTGTTCGCCGTTCTGGTATTCGGGCTTAACGCTTTCTCCGCACGCCTCTTTGGAGAAGCAGAATTCTGGTTGTCCTTGGTCAAAGTGGGAACAATTATCGCTTTGATCATCTTCGGTGGCGCCGCTCTTCTGGGGTTCCGGCCCCTGGCAACCGACGGTGGAACGCCGCTGTTGCTGAACAACTTCGTTACGAATGAAGGCCTGTTCCCCCAAGGGTTCTCCGGCGTCCTGGTCACCACCCTTGCAGTGTTTTATGCGTTCTCAGGGTCGGAACTGATTGGTGTTGCCGCTGGCGAAACGAAGGATCCGGCGCGCTCCATTCCCAAGGCGTTGCGGGCCACGGTATTCAGGTTGTTGATCTTCTTCGTTGGTGCCATCACCGTTATCGCCGCCACCGTGCCCTATGACAAGGTGGGGCTGGATGAAAGTCCGTTCGTAACAGTGTTTGGCAGCCTGGGGGTTCCCTACGCGGCGGACATCATGAACTTCGTCATCATCACCGCGTTGTTGTCCGCGGGCAACAGTGGGCTCTATTCCTGCGCTCGCATGTTGTTTTCGTTAGCCGATGAAGGTCACGCGCCGAAAGCGTTCCGAAAGCTCACCCGGCGTGGTGTTCCGATGGTAGCGCTGGGTATCAGCATGCTCGGTGGACTGGCTTCGCTTCTTTCCAGCGTCATGGCGGCCGAATCTGTATATCTGGTCTTGGTATCTATTGCAGGTTTCGCTGTGGTGGGTGTGTGGATGTCTATTTCGGCTTCGCACTTCTTCCACCGCCGAAACTTCGTCCGCGCAGGCGGAGACGTCTCCGCCTTGGTGTACAAGTCACCGCTCTACCCAGTCGTGCCGATTCTTGCCTTCACCCTGTGCCTGATCTCGGTCATCGGGCTTGCCTTTGACCCAAATCAGGTAGCTGCCCTCTACTTCGGCGTCCCGTTTGTGGCCGCTTGCTACCTCTTCTTTTACCTCCGCCATGGTCGCCGTTCCGCGGCCAGCTCGAACGAAAGCGCCACGACTCGATGAGCGATTCCTCCCCATCCCCACTTCTCTTTTCCCTCTACGAGCAGGCCAGCGTTGGTTGCGGCGGCGCACCAAGCCTTTGGACTCACCCGTTGGACGACCGTCTTCAGCTCAATTCCCTGGATCGATGGAAAAACGTCGCCATCACCGCCGAACAGGCAAACCTCGACGCGCTCTTCTTTGCCGACGTGTTGGGCCTCTATGACATCTACGGCGGTTCCGCCGATGCCGCGCTCAGCTGGGCAGTGGAGGCTCCGGCGAATGACCCCTTCGTTTATGTACCCGCTTTGGCCGCGCTGACCGAACGTCTTTCGTTCGTGATTACCGCATCGACGACGTACGAACACCCGTTCGCTCTCGCCCGGCGATTTGGCACCTTGGACCACATCAGCAATGGCCGTATCGGCTGGAACATTGTGACCTCGTATCTCTCTAGCGCCGCGCGCAACTTCGGCATGGACGAGATGCTAAAGCACGCCGATAGGTATGAGCGGGCCGACGAATTCATGGACGTCATCTACAAGCTTCTTGAAGGCAGCTGGGCGGCGGACGCTGTTGTGGCAAATAAGACGGAACGGGTTTATGCCCGTCCGGGCTCTGTTCAGCCCATCAATCATGTGGGCTCACATTTCCGTGTTGATGGGCCATCGCTAACTTCCCCGTCATCACAGCGAACACCCGCCCTCTACCAAGCCGGCTGGTCACCACGTGGTCGAGAGTTTGCCGCTAAACACGCCGAAATGGTGCTGCTACCCAAGAAAGACCCGAACGAAATCGCCACCGGTTTGGCAGACATTAATCGGCGTGCCGCCGGAAGAGGACGACCCGAGGGCGAGATTCGATCGATGGCCTTGGCCAGAATCATCACTGCGCCCACCGCTATCGAGGCACAAAAGAAGTACGACGATCTGCAAAGCAATTACCATCTGGAGGCACAGCTGGTTAGTTATGCCGGGGACACGGGCATCGACCTGAGCAAATATGCCGATAACGAACCACTCACCACGGATTCCAACGGCCTGACGTCCTACGTCGTTAAGGGTGCCCCGACGGATAAACCTCTGACAGCTGGAGACGTTCGCCGGAAGTTCGAAAACGTCACCCGCGGCACAGATTTGCTATTCATTGGGACGCCAGCGGAGGTTGCACGCCAGATTCAAGAGCATGCGGCAACCTCTGGTCTCGATGGATACATGATCAATCCCTTGGTGAGCCCGGGATCGCTCAACGATTTCGCTGAATTTGTGGTTCCGGAGCTTACCAAGCGCGGGCTCTACGATTCCGAACCGAAGTCGGGGACGTTACGCTCCAGGCTCCGCAAGGACAAAACAGATCGACTGTCGTCAACGTCGTACGGGGCATCGTTCCGGCAAACGGTGAGCCAATCCCGCTAAGTCCCGCGGGCTGGTTTGCCGCGGAGTTGAGTGTTCGTTGAGGTCCCAAGGGTCTGGACATGGCTCATCCCACCGCGTTGCAATGTCCAGACCTCTGAGGCACCTCGGGTGGTAAAAACCTCAGGGTAAACAAATCGGTCGGTGCACCTTCACTTTTGGTGAAGCTACACCGACCGATTCACGTCTTGTACCGGTACAGCAGGCACGTTCTGCCGGTCCCCGGTCACAACCACGGCAGGACCCGCCGAAATCTCGCGGACCGGTGACGCCAACGAGCCCGTCCAGGCAATGGGGTCCGCAGCTTGGGTTCGCCGCGAACACCCCCCTGCCCTTGCAGGCCCGAAGGTCAGCCGAAGATGCTGACCGGCTTGACGATGTCTGCGTAGATCAGCACCGCACCCATCACCAGCATGCCCACCGCGACCACGTAGGTCAGCGGCAGCATCTTGGCGATGTCCACCGGCCCGGGATCGGGGCGGCGGAAGACCTTGGAGAAGAATCGGCGCACCGATTCGAAGAGCGCGCCAACGATGTGCCCGCCGTCCAGCGGCAGCAGCGGGATCAGGTTGAAGACGAACAGGGCGATGTTCAGCCCGCCGATTAGCGAGATCAGGCTGGCTGCCTTGTCGGCCACCCCGATCTGCTCCATGGCGCTGATTTCGCCGGCGATGCGGCCCACGCCCACCACGGAGATCGGTCCGTTGGGATCGCGCGGGGTGTCGGAGAACGCCGCCTTGCCCACCGCGGCAACGCGGGCGGGCAGATCGAGCACCACCGCCGCGACACCCGACAACTGCTGTCCCACCGCAGGAAGGACGGCCGAGACCGGCTGCTGGATGTTTCGCACGTCCGAGCCCATGCCGATGAACCCGACCTCAATGGTCTGCGGGTTCCCTGCGGCGTCGGTGACGAGCTGCCCCTGGTCGTTGATCACCGGACGTTCGGTCTTGTAGGGGGTGATGGTGGTGGAGTGTTCCACGCCCTCGCGCTCGTAGGTCAGCGGAACGGACTCGCCGGCGTGGCCGCGAATGGCCTGGGTCAGTGCCACCCAGTCGGTGGTGCCCACCGGGGCTCCGTCGAAGGAGGTGACCACGTCGCCCGGGCGCAGGCCCGCGGCGTAGGCGGGGCCCGGGGCGTCGGAGGGCAGGCAGCCGTTGTTGACCGAGGAGTCGCGGGAGGATTCCTCGCCCAGGGGCACCACGCACTGGTAGACCTCGTCGACGGTGCTGGTCTGGGAGGGCATGCCGAACCCGACGGTGACGATGCCGATCATGACCACGCCGATGAGCAGGTTCATCACCGGGCCGCCAAGCATGATGATGATGCGCTTGTAGACCGGCAACTTGTAGAACAGCCGGTTGTCGTCGCCCGGCTGCAGCTGCTCTGCGGCGGCGTGCCTGGCCTCGTCGGCCATCTGCTGGAACATGCCGGTGGAGGACTTGCGCAGGATCGGGGCGTCGGTGGCGCCCACGACCCCCTTGTTCTTGGCCGGCGGGTACATCCCGATCATGGCGATGTAGCCACCCAGCGGGATGGCCTTGAAGCCGTATTCGGTCTCCCCGCGCTTGAAGGACCACAGCGTCTTGCCGAAGCCGATCATGTACTGGGGCACGCGCACGCCAAAGCGCTTGGCCGGGATCAGGTGCCCGACCTCGTGCAGGCCGATGGAGAAGGCGATGGCGACGACCATGACCAGGACGCCGAGGATGAAAAGGAGGGTGCTCACAGTGATTCCAAACGCTTGGCGGCTTCTGTTCGTGCCCAGGACTCTGCGGCAAGCACGGAGTCCAGGTCCAGGGTGCCGGGCTCGGGGTCGTAGCCCTGCAGGATGGCGTCGACCGTTTCGACGATGTCGGTGAAGCGGATGGCCCCGGCGTGGAACGCCTCGACGGCTTCCTCGTTCACCGCGTTGTACACGGCCATGTGCGTGGGCGAGGCGGCGGCCGCGGCCTTGGCCAGCTCGATGGCCGGGAAGGCAGTGGCATCCAGCGGCTCGAAGGTCCAGGAGGACGCGGCGGACCAGTCGCAGGGCGCGGTGGCGCCGGGCACGCGGGCCGGCCAGCCGATGCCCAGGGCGATGGGCAGGGCCATGTCCGGCGGTGAGGCCTGGGCGATGGTCGAGCCGTCGATGAACTCCACCATGGAGTGCACGATGGATTGAGGGTGCACCACCGCCTCGATGCTCTCCAGCGGCACGTCGAAGAGCAGGTGCGCCTCGATGACCTCCAAGGCCTTGTTGACCATGGTGGCCGAGTTGGTGGTCACCACCTTGCCCATGTCCCAGGTCGGGTGGGCCAATGCCTGTTCGGGGGTGACGTCGCGCAGCTGCTCACGACCCCAGCCGCGGAAGGGTCCGCCGGAAGCGGTGACGATGAGCCTGTGCACTTCATCCGGGGAGCCGGCGCGCAGCGCCTGGGCCAGGGCGGAATGCTCTGAGTCCACCGGGACCAGCTGTCCGGGGGCCGCTGCGTTCTTGACCAGCGCACCGCCGACGATCAGCGATTCCTTGTTGGCCAGGGCCAGCAGGTGGCCCGCATTCAGCGCGGCGAGCGTGGGGGCCAGGCCGATGGAGCCGGTGATGCCGTTGAGCACCACGTCGGCGTCCGGGAAGGAGGCGATCTGCGTTGCTGCCTCGGGCCCGGCGAAGAGTTGCGGGTCGTAGTCCTGGACCCCGGCTGCGTCCTTGGCGGCCGCAAGGGCGGCGGCCAGCGCGTCGATATCCGGGTGGGCACAGCCCACCGCCTGGGCGCGGGTGGCCACGGCCTGGGCTGCCAGCAGGGGCAGGTTGTGGCCTCCCGAAAGCGCAGCCACGGCAAATCTGTCGGGAGCCGCGGCGATGACCTCCAGGCCCTGGGTGCCGATGGATCCGGTGGAGCCGATCAGCGTGATGCGGCGGATCGTGCCGGGAAGCGGAGGCGTGAAAGCCGTGGCCGGGCGGGGGGCGGAAAACTGCGCAATGTTCACCTGACCCATTATGTCCGCTCTTCCTGTGCCTACCCAATGGGCGGCGGGCGCAACGTCGCGGTAAGCGCTGTCGCCCTTAACCGGGAGTGGCCCTCGTTTCCCCTGGAACGGAGGGGGAAACGAGGGCCACGCCGGATGGCACGTGCCGCGGCTAGCGGCGCGTCTTGCCGCTGTGGCGCGGGCCGTGGATGTCCAGGACCTGCACCTCGGCGGGCTCTTCGCTCTCGCCGTTTGTGGTCCCGGCCTCGGGCACCACCACCACCGGCTCCACCAGTTCCCCGACCTCGGCCGCGGCCTTCGGGAACAGGCGGCGCAGCGCCTTGGCCAGCAGCGGCCAGAGCAGCACCAGGGCGATGATCACGTAGACGACCACGGCGATCGGCTCGCTGAACAGGCCGGCCGGGTCCCCGCCACTGAGCTGCAGGGACTTGCGCAGTTCCTCCTCGGCCCGGGGGCCAAGGATCACGCCGATGATCAGCGGCAGCACCGGGATGCCGAAGCGGCGCATCGCGAAGCCCAGCGCGCCCAGCACCAGCAGGATGACCAGGTCAAAGGCCTGCAGGTTCACCGCGTAGGCGCCCAGCGTGGCAAAGAACAGGATGCCGGCGTAGAGGTACTGGCGCGGCAGCTGCAGCAGCTTGGCCCACAATGGCGCCATGGGCAGGTTGACCAGCAGCAGCAGCGCGTTGCCGATGAACAGGCTGGCGATCAATGCCCACACCAGCTTCGGTTCCTCCTCGAAGAGCAGCGGGCCGGGCTGGACCCCCAGCTGCATGAGTGCCAGGAGCATGACCGCGGCGGTCGCGTTGGTCGGCAGGCCCAGGGCCAGCATCGGGGTCAGCGTGCCGGCGGCCGAGGCGTTGTTGGCCGCCTCGGGACCCGCGACGCCCTCGATGGCGCCGTGGCCGAATTCCTCCGGGTGCTTCGAGAGCTTCTTCTCGGTGATGTAGGACAGGAACGTCGGGATCTCCGCGCCGCCGGCGGGCAGGGCGCCGAAGGGGAAGCCGTACGCGGTGCCGCGCAGCCAGGGCTTCCAGGAGCGCTTCCAGTCGGACTTGCCCATCCAGGGGCGCCCCACGGGAATCGTCTGGCTCCGGGTCTTGCGCAGGTGCGCGGCGATCCACAGTGCCTCGCCGATGGCGAAGATCGCCACGGCCACCACCACGATGTCCAGCCCGTCGGCGAGCAGCGGCTGCCCGAAGACCAGCCGGCCCTGGCCGCTGACCGGGTCCAGTCCGACCAGGCCGATGGCCAGGCCCAGGCCGAGGGCGGCAAAGCCGCGCAGTTTGGAGGTACCAAGCACGGCGGTCACGGCGACCAGCGCCAGCAGCATGATGGCCAAATAGCTCGGGTTGCCCAGGGACACGGCAAACTTCACCACCCAGGGGGCGATGGTGGCCAGCAGCGCGGTGCCGATGGTGCCGGCGACGAACGATCCGATGGCCGCGGTGGCCAGCGCCTGGGCGGCGCGCCCCGCCTTGGCCATCTTGTGGCCCTCGATGGCGGTGATGACCGTGGCCGACTCGCCGGGGGTGTTCAGCAGGATGGAGGTGGTCGAGCCGCCGAACATGCCGCCGTAGTAGATGCCGGCGAACATGATCATGGCGCTGGTGGGTTCCAGCCCGTAGGTTACCGGCAGCAACAGCGCGATGGCCATGGCCGGGCCGATGCCCGGCAGCACGCCGATGGCGGTGCCCAGAAGCACGCCGATCACCGCGAAGAGCAGGTTGATGGGGGTCACTGCGGTGGCGAACCCCTGCATCAGCAGGTTGAATGTATCCACTTAGAGCACTCCCTCGAGCAGGCCGGCCGGCAGGTGGATGCCCAGCCCCAAATAGAAACCGTAGAAGGTGCCCACGGCCAGGGCCACGGAAATCAGTCCATCACGGATGTAGTTGCGCCCGCCCAGGGCCAGGACGCTGCCCCAGAAGAGGATGGTTCCGGAGATGGGCCAGCCCACCAGGTCGATGAAGACGATATTGAGGATGAAGACCAGCATCAGGGGAACGACGACCTTCCAGTCGATGGGCGTTCCGAGCTCGATGTCCTCGCCGTCCTCCGGCTCCGCCGCTCCCCCGCGCAGGATGTTCACGGCGAGCAGGACGGCGCAGGCCAAAAGCAGGGTCCCCACGATGTAGGGAACTGTCTTGGGACCCAGCCCGTCGGACTGCTGGAAGGGCACATTCAAGCCAATGGCATCGATCACCACCATGGCCCCGACCGCCCCGAGCAGGGCCGCAAAGCCCAGCTCGGAGCGGTCCTTGAGCCAAACGGCTACTGGTTTCATGCCAATCCCAGTGCGGCCAGTACGTCGGAAACCCGCTTGTCCTGATCGGTGAGGAAGGTCGAGAACTCATCGCCGGTGATGAAGGCGTCGGTCCAGCCGTTGGTCTTCAGTGCCGCCTTCCATTCCTCGGAGGCGTGCATCTTCTCCAGCGTGGCGATCCAGCGGGCCTTGGCCTCGTCGCTGATGCCCGGAGGGGCCACCAGGCCGCGCCAGTTGCTGAACTCCAGGTCGATGTCCGATTCCTTCAGGGTCGGGGCGTCGACGCCCTCGAGGCGCTCGGCGCCGGAGGTTGCCAGCACGCGGACGTCGCCGGACTGGATCTGCTTGAGGAATTCCCCTGCACCGGAGGCCGCGAAGCCCAGCTTGTTGCCCAGGATCGCCGGCAGCAGGTCGCCGCCGCCGTCGTAGGAGACGTAGTTGACCTTTTTGGCGTCGATGCCCACGGCCTGGGCCAGCTGCATCGGCAACAGGTGGTCGGGGCCGCCCGGTGAGGAGCCGCCGCCCACGGCCAGCTTGGACGGGTCCTTCTTCCAGGCCGCGACAAGGTCCTCGATGGTCTTGTACGGGGAGTCCTTCGAGACCATGATGGCCCCCGGCTCCTGGATCAGCCGGGCGATCGGGGTGGTGTCGGTCAGCCGGGCGTCGGTGTCGTTGGTGTAACTCGCGCCCACCACGCCCAGGCCCATGAGCATGCCGAGGTCGTTGTTGCCCTTTTCGTTGACGATGCGCGAAAGGCCCACGGTGCCGCCGGCGCCGGCGAGGTTGAAGACCTCGACCGACTTGGCGATCTCCGCTTCCTCCATGACCTTGGCGCCGACGCGGGCCGTGGTGTCGTAGCCGCCGCCGGGGCTGTTGGGGACCATGATCCGCAGGCCCGTCACCGGGCCGGATTCGGCCGCGCTGCCGGAGGCGCCGGCATCATTGCCGGTGACCCCGCAGCCGGTGGCGGCGAGCATGATGCCGGCGGCAACCGCTGCCAGCTTCAAGATATTGGTTCGTCCCATGGTGATTCCCATCTCAAATGCGAGTGAATGATGTGCACCACACTAGGCCGCCGCCAAGGCCGGGCAATTCTTGTGGTCGCAAAGAAAGTTGTGTACATAGTGTTCACGGTCACATTCGGTGCGGGTGCGCGATGTCGGTAGAGTTCACGCCGATGGCACATGCCGGACCGGGCGATTGGCGCCGGGTGCGTCATGGCACGGAAAGGACCGCCGGTGTCCGGCCACTCCCCCGCCCCGCGTTGGGGCCGCACCGCCCGGCTGAGCCTCGCGGGCCAGTTCCTGGGACTGCAATTGCTGATCCTGCTCGCCGTCATGGCCGGGGTCCTGGCCATGTCCCTGGCCCAGGCCACCCAGACCTTTGAACGCGTCGAGTCCCGGCGCTCGCTGGCCGCTGCCGAAAACCTCGCCGCGACCCCGCTGGTGCGCGCCCTGCTGCCCGAGGCCAGGCCCCGCTTCGGCTCGGCCCTGCCCTCGATCACCGAGTCGGTGCGCTCGGTCTCCGGCAGCAGTGAGGCGGTACTGGTCAACGCCGAGGGGACCGTGGTGACAGCCTCAAATCCCGCCCTGCTCGGGGAGAAGTTCCCGCTGGGCGAATCCGAGGTCATGGAGGGCCGCGCATGGACCGGGTCCACGCAGCGCGGCGGCATCAAGATGCTCGAGGCACACGTCCCCGTGCTCGACGACGGCGGACGGCTCGTGGGATTCGCCGCCATGGGGCGCAGCTATCCCTCGCTGCTGGAGCGCCTGCTGGAGGCCACCCCCAACCTGCTGGTCTATCTGGGGGTCTCGGTGGCGCTGGGCACCCTCGGCTCGCTCCTGCTTTCCCGCCGCGTCAAGCGCCAGACCCTGGGCCTGGAGCCGGCGGAAATCACCGGGCTGGTCGAACACCGCGAGGCCATCCTGCACGGCGTCAAGGAGGGCGTGGTGGCCATCGACCTGCGCGAGCGCATCACCCTGGCCAACGACGCGGCACGCCGGCTGCTGGGCTGGCCCGAGGACTGCGAGGGCCGGACCCTGGCGGACCTTTCCATCGACGCGGCCCTGCGCGAGGTGCTGACCATGAAACAGGCCGAGGCCGACCGGCTGGTGCTGGTCGGCGAGCGCATGGTGGTGCTCAACCGCCGTCCCATGGAGGCACGCGGCCGGCTGGTCGGCTCTGTGACCACGCTGCGCGACCGCACCGAACTGACGACCCTGGAAAAGGAACTGGGGGCCACGCGCATGACCACTGAGACGCTGCGCGCCCAGACCCACGAGTTCGCCAACCAGCTGCACACCATCTCCGGGCTGATCCAGCTGGAGGAATACGACGAGGTGCTCTCCTACGTCAACGGGGTGAGCTTCAGCCGCACCCGGTTGCTGGACGACGTCACCCACCGCGTGGCAGACCCCACGGTGGCCGCGCTGCTCATTGCCAAGTCCGCGCTGGCCTCGGAGCGGGGCGTGGGCATCGACTTGGATCCGGCCTCGCAGCTGGGCCGGGTGGACGAGGCGCTGTCGCGGGACCTGACCACGGTGGTCGGCAACCTGGTGGACAACGCCATCGACGCGGTGGCGGGGCGCCCCGACGCGCAGGTCAAGGTCCGGCTGGCCGAGGAGGACGGGACGGTGGTGGTCACGGTGCACGACTCGGGCGAGGGGGTCGACGAGTCGAACGTTGCTAAGATCTTCGTGCAGGGCTACAGCACCAAGGCCTCCTCCTCCGAGGCGGGGCGCGGCTTCGGCCTGGCGCTGACCCGCCTGGTGTGCCTGCGCCGCGGCGGCGACGTAACGGTCGCCAACGACGAGGGGGCGGTCTTCACCGCCCGCCTGGGAAAAAGGGTTCAGCCATGATCAAGGTGCTCATCGTCGACGACGACTTCATGGTCGCGCGGATCCATTCGGGATTCGTGGCGCAGATGCCCGGCTTCGAAGTTGCGGGGGTCGCCCGCACCGGGGCCCAGGCCCTGGCCGAGGCCCGCCGCCTGCAGCCCGATTTGGTACTGCTGGACATCCACCTGCCCGACATCTACGGGCTGGAGCTGCTGGGCCAGTTGCGCGCAGAGGTCCCGGAGCTTGACGTGCTGGTGATCAGCGCCGCCCGCGAGGCCGAGACGGTGCGCCGGGCGCTGCGCGGGGGCATCGTGCACTATCTGATGAAGCCGTTTACCCAGGAGGACCTGCACCAGCGCCTGGAGCACTACCGGCGCACCTATCGTTCGCTGGGTTCGGCAGCCACCGCCGAGCAGTCCGACGTCGATGCTGTCTTCGGCATGGCCGGGGCCGACAAGCCGCTGCCCAAGGGCTGCGCGGCGGAGACCATGGAGCGGGTGCAGGGCATCCTGCGCGAGGCGGAGGCGGACCTCTCCGCGCTGGAGGTCGGCGAGATGCTGGGCCTGTCCCGGGTCAGCGCGCGGCGCTACCTGGAGTACCTCAACGAGGTCGGCCAGGCGCAGGTGCACCTGCGCTATGGCGGCGGGCGTCCCGAGCGCAGGTACAGCTGGCGCGGCCCGCGGAACTGAAGGCGCCTAGAGCCAGTCGTCCTCGCCGAAGGACCCGTTCTGCAGCTTCTGGTGCGCCTCGCGCGTGAACATCAGGCACACGCGCGTGGCCTCGGCCACGGTGATGCCGTCCTGGTTCTTGCCCACGTGGGAGAAGGTTGCGACCCCGAGCCCCGGCCGGGAGTTGGAGGGACGCAGGTCAACGATGTGCGTCTGGGTGTAGAGCGTGTCCCCCGGGAAGAGCGGGTGCGGGAACCGCACGTCTGTCAGTCCCAGTTGGCCCATCAGCGTCCCCTGGGTCAGCTGCGACACCGACTGGCCGACCATGGTGGCCAGGGTGAACATCGAATTCATGACCCGCCGCCCGAAGGGCTGGGTCGCGGCGAATGCGGCATCCAGGTGCAGCGCCTGGGTGTTCATGCTCAACGTGGTGAACAGGACGTTGTCCGCCTCCGTCATGGTGCGTCCGGGTGAGTGCACGTAGACAGCCCCGGCATCCAGTTCCTCGAAGTAGAGGCCCCGCTCATGGATTTCGCGTACTTCGTCCTGCTCCGACATGTACCTCACGCACCCCTCGTGCTTGTGTGCGGTTGACCGGCGCCGCGGGCACCGGTCAACCCCCTTGTCTTGCCATCCTACAAACTTCCCGGCCCGCCGGCCGTGATCCCTACAATCCCAGCGAGCGGGCGATGAGCAGCAACTGGACCTCGGTGGTTCCCTCGCCGATTTCCAGGATCTTTGAATCCCGGTAGTGCCTGGCCACCAGGGACTCGTTCATGAACCCGTAGCCGCCGAAGATCTGCGTGGCATCGCGCGCGTTGTCCATGGCGGCCTCGCCGGCAACCAGCTTGGCGATCGCCGCCTCGGTCTTGAAGTCCTGGCCCGCCAGCATCTTGGCCGCCGCCGCATAATAGGCCAGGCGCGAGGTGTGCACCCGGGCGGCCATCCGCGCGATCTTGAAGGAGATCCCCTGGTTGGAACCGATGGAACGCCCGAAGGTCGTCCGGGTCTTGGCGTAGGCCGTGGCCTCGTCCAGGCAGCCCTGGGCCGCACCGGTGCCCAGCGCCGCGATGGCGATGCGTCCCTCGTCGAGGATGGACAGGAAGTTTGCGTAGCCGCGCCCGCGCTCCCCCAGCAGGTTTTCCTCGGGCACCGTGGCGTTCTCGAACCTCAGCGGGTGGGTGTCGGAGGCGCGCCAGCCGACCTTGTCGTAGGCCGGGTCCACGGTGTACCCCGCGGTGTCGCGCGGCACCAGGATCGTGGAGATCTCCTTGGCGATGGAGCCGTCGGCCTTTTTCACGGTGCCGGTGACGGCGGTGACCGTCACCAGGGTGGAGATGTCGGTGCCGGAGTTGGTGATGAATTCCTTGGATCCGTTGATGATCCATGACCCGTCCGCCAGGGCGGCGGTGGTGGCCGTGCCCCCTGCATCGGAGCCCGCACCGGCTTCGGTGAGCCCGAACCCGGCCAGTTCCTGGCCCGAGCACAGCGCCGGAAGCCAGCGTTCCTTCTGTGCTTGGGTGCCGAAGCGGTGGATGGGCATGGCGCCCAGGCTGACTCCCGCTTCCAGGGTGATGGCGACCGACTGGTCGACCCGTGCCAGTTCCTCGATGGCCAGGGAGAGCGCGAAGTAGTCCCCGCCCATGCCGCCCACGTCCTCGCCGAAGGGCAGCCCGAACAGGCCCATCTGCCCCATCTGTGAGATGACGTCGTAGGGGAAGGAATGCGCAGCATCGTGCTTGGCCGATACCGGCGCCACGACCTCGTTGGCGAACTCGCGCACCGTCTTGGCGAGTTCCGCGTAGTCCTCGTTGAGTTCCAGGTTGATCATGGTCCCCGGTGCCCCTTTCGCTGGTAGGCGTGGATGCCCGGTGGCCGGTGGCCTGGTGGGCCACACCGCCGAACGGTGCGCGGTTGCGCGCCGCTTGGGCTTTGTCCATTGACCACGTATTGTTAGTGATCATTAACTGAGTCCGAGGCTAGTGGCGTACGGCACACTTGTCCAGCCTCCCGGAAAAGTTGTATCGGCGGCCTTTGCCGGGCTCCGGGCAGAAGCACGAAGGAGCGGTGGAGCGTGAGTTCAAATCCCAAGGACGTCACGGCGACCGACCGCGAACGTGCCAAGGCGCAGCGACGCGAGGACCTGCTGTCCGAGGCCACCCGGCTCTTTGCCATCCACGGCTACGCGGGGGTCTCGCTTGAGGACCTCGGGGCCGCCTGCGGCATCAGCGGCCCCGCCGTGTACCGCCACTTTTCGGGAAAGCCGGCGGTCCTCATTGCCTTGTTGGTGGGGGTCAGCCAGGACCTCCTGGACGGCGGCCGGGAGGTTGCCGCCACCGGCGACACCGCCGCCGAGACGTTGAAGCGGCTGATTGCCTTCCACACGGATTTCGCGTTGGCCCGTCCGGACATCATCCAGGTCCAGGACCGGAACCTGGAGACCCTGCCGGCCGCCGAACTGCAATTGGTGCGCAAACTGCAGCGCGAATACATCGCCCTGTGGACCGAGCAACTGCACCGGATCCACCCGCAGGAGACCAACGCCGTCATCCGCTTCCGGGCCCACGCCGCCTTCGGATTGCTCAACTCAACCGCGCATTCCGCGCACTCCCCGCGCACCTCCAAGGCGGGATTGCGCAGGCTGCTGAACCAGATGGCGGCATCCGCCCTGTTCACACCGGTAGGCTAGGACCTAGACGATCATCACAACTAGAGAGGCAGTGACCGTGCAGCTACGGCCTTTGCAGCCCGAAGACCTGGATCAGTTCTTCGAACACCAGCAGGACCCCGAAGCCAACCTCATGGCTGCCTTCACGGCTCGCAACCCGGCGGACCGCGGGGTCTTCGACCACCACTGGGGTTCGATCATCAACGACCCCAAGGTCATTGTGCGCACCATCGAACACAACGGAGAAGTCGCCGGTTCGATCCTGGTCTTCGAAAACGACACCATCCCGGAGATCAGCTTCTGGACCGCCAGCCGCTACTGGGGCCAGGGCATCACCACCTCGGCCGTGGACGCGTTCCTGGCCGAATACACGGCACGTCCGCTGCGCGCCCGCGTACCGCAGGACAACATCGGCTCCATCAAGGTCCTGGAACGACGTGGTTTCAAGGTCATCGAGGAGTCTGCCGATTTCTCCAACGCCCGCGCCGCGGTCGTGAAGGAATTCATCATGGAGCTCAGCTAGCTCCTCCCCGCAGTCTTCACCCCCCACCGGGGGCACGGCAACGGCCGGGAATCCCCCCCTTTCGGGGGTCCCGGCCGTTGGCATGTGCGGATGTCCCCCTAGTTCCCCGGGGTCTCCATTTCGAGCAGCAGGCGGCGCGCCTCGCGGCGGATGGCCTGTTCGCCGGGCTCCGGAACCGGGGCCGCGGCCAACAGCCGGCGGGTGTAGTCGTGCTGCGGTGCATGCAACACGTCTGCCACCCTGCCTTGTTCCACCGATTTGCCGTCCTTCATGACCACCACGCGGTGCGCCAGCAGGTCCACCACGGCCAGGTCGTGGCTGACGAAGAGGCAGGCGAACTCGTAGCGGGCCTGCAGTTCCTGGATCATCTCCAGCACCGCCGCCTGCACCGAGACATCCAGTGCGCTGGTCGGCTCGTCGGCGATCAGGAGCTCCGGGTCAAGGGTCAGCGCCCGGGCGATGCACACGCGCTGGCGCTGGCCGCCGGAGAGCTCGTGCGGGTAGCGGTTGATCACCGTGCGCGGCAGGTGCACGGCCTCGAGCAGCTCGGAGGCGCGCCGGATGCGCTCGGCGCGGTTGCCGACCTTGTGCACCACCATGGGTTCGGTGATGCAGTCGCCGATCGGGAAACGCGGGTTCAGCGATGCCGCGGGGTCCTGGAAGATGACCCCGATCTTCGCGCGGATGGCCCGCGCTGCCTTGGGCGGAAGCGTCGCGAGGTTGGTTCCCTGGACGGCCAGCACCCCCGATGCCACGGGCAGCAACCCCAGCACGGCCTTGGCCACCGTCGACTTTCCGGAGCCCGACTCCCCCACGATGCCCAGGATCTGCCCGCGCCCCAACTCGAAGGACAGGTCGTCCACGGCCCGGAACTTGGTGCCGCGCATGTCGTATTCGAGCACCAGGTTCCTGGCCTCGAGGACCAGCTCGCGGTCCGCGTCCAGGGGTGCCTCCGGCTCGGGCACCCACTCCGCCGTCACGTCCACCGCCTCCAGCCTGGGCACCGAGGCCAGCAGCTTCTGCGTGTAGGGGTGTTCCGGGTGGTTGAGCACCTGGTCCACGGTGCCGGTTTCCACCAGCGAGCCGTGGAACATCACCGCGACCCGGTCGGCCAGGTCCGCGACCACGCCCATGTTGTGGGTGATCAGCAGGATGCCGGTGTTCAGCTTGTCCTTGAGCTCGCGCAGCAGGTCAAGGATCTCCGCCTGCACCGTCACGTCCAGGGCGGTGGTCGGTTCGTCGGCGATGATGACCTTCGGGTCGCAGGAGATCGCCATGGCGATCACGATGCGTTGGCGCTGGCCGCCGGAGAACTGGTGCGGGTACTGCTTGATGCGCTTGCGCGGGTCGGGGATGCCGACCATTTCCAGCAGTTCGATGGCGCGACGGGTGGCATCCTTGCCATAGGCCAGTCCGTGCAGTTCCAGGGATTCGGTGAGCTGGCGCTCGATGGTGAGCACCGGGTTCAGCGCGGTCATCGGTTCCTGGAAGACCATGGCGATGTCCGTGGCGCGCATCTTGCGCATCTTGTTCTCCGCCAGGCCCACCACGTTGACCCCGCCCACCAGGGCCCTGCCGGTGATGTAGGCGTTGGAGGGCAGCAGGCCGATGGCGGCAGTGGAGGTCACCGACTTGCCGGAGCCGGATTCACCCACCAGGGCCACGACCTCGCCGGGGTATACCTCCAGGGAAAGTCCCTTGACGGCGTGCACGTCGGAGAACTCCGTCTCGAAGGAGACGGACAGGTTCTCAAAGCTCAGCGCCGTGGACCGATCGCCTGCCGATGGTGCGGAGATGCTCATTCGGAAACCTCGTCTTTCTGCTTGCGGCGCCTGGCCTTGCGGGTCTGGCGCGGGTCAAAGGCATCGCGCAGCCCGTCGCCCAGGAAGTTCACGCTCAGCGCGATCGCCAGGATGATCATGCCCGGCCACCAGAACAGCCACGGGCGGTTGGTGAAGGCGTTCTGGTACTGGCTGATGAGCAGGCCCAGGGAGGAGTCCGGGGCCTTCACCCCGAAGCCGAGGTAGGACAGCGAGGTCTCCAGCAGGATGGCCCCGGCGATGGCGAACGTCGCGTTCACGACGATGACGCCGATGGTATTGGGCAGCAGGTGCTTGAAGATCACCCGGCTGGTCTTGGCCCCCATGGACTGGGCGGCCGCGACGTATTCGCGTTCACGCAGCGAAAGCACCTCGCCGCGCACCAGCCTGGCCAAGCCGGTCCAGGTCACCAACCCCAGCACCAGCGCCAGGGCAACGGTGGTGTTGCCCGAGCGCGAAGCGATCTGGCCCAGCACGGCGGCGAGGACCAGGAGCGGAATCACGATGAACAGGTCGGTCATGCGCATCAGCACCGCATCGACCCAGCCGCGGTAGTATCCGGCCACCGCGCCGACGACGGCGCCGATCACGGTGGCCACGAACCCGACGATGACGGCGATGATGATCGACTGCTGGGTTCCGCGCATCACCAGCGCGAAGTAGTCCTTGCCCGTGGAGTCCTGGCCGAACGGGTTCTCGCCCCAGCGCAGCCCCTCCCCGCCGAGCCAGCCCGGGATCAGTGAAAGCGTGGGACGTCCCCCGTCGACGACGGATCCGGCCAGCGTGTAGTCCTTGTCCCACCAGCCCGGGATGCCCGCATAGCCGATGGAGGTGAAGGCCATGACGGCAATGAAGGTCAGCACCAGTGTCGATATCATGGCGGCCCGGTGGGCGAAGAAGCGGCGGCGGACCAGTTGGCCCTGGCTGAGCGAGACGCTGTCCTTGCGCGCCAGCGCCGCGTCTTCGGCCTCGGCCAGCAGGACGGCCGGGGTTTCGGTCGGTTCTTTCTCGATGGTCATCGCCGGCCCTCCCGTGCGTTGTGGTGGTTCGTGTGCTGGTTCATACCCTGATCCTCGGATCCAGAATTGCGTAGAAGATGTCGGCCAGCATGTTGAACACGACCGCGGCGGTTCCCGTCACCAGGAAGAAGGCCATCACCGGGGCCGGGTCCACTTGCATCAGGCCGGTTCGGAACAATTCGCCCATGCCCTTCCAGCCGAAGACCGATTCGGTGATCACCGCTCCGCCGATCAGCCCGGCGAAGTCGAAGGCGGCGATGGTGGCGATGGGGATCATGGCGTTGCGGAAGGCGTGGCGGAAAATCACCGTGCGTTCGCTCAGTCCCTTGGATCGGGCGGTGCGGATGTAGTCCTGCTGCCCGACTTCCAGCATCGAGGAGCGGGTGTAGCGGCTGTAGCTCGCCAGCGAGATGATGGCCAGCAGGATGGTGGGCAGCAGCAGCTGGGTCCCCTTGTCCAGGAAGTCCTCCCAGAAGGTTCCGGCGAAGTTCGGGGTCTGCGAACCGATGGTGGCGATCGGCCGGGGCTTGAGGAGCAGGAAGCCGGGCCAGGCGCGGAAAATGTGGTCAAGGGTGGTCAATCCGGCCATGGCCAGGCCGGTGGCAATCGAGACGCCCATGGCGGGACCGCGAAGGTGCGCCCCCATGTACTTGCCCAGGAGTGCAGGGATGAGCACGGCCAGGATGCCGCCGCCGACGAGGATGAACCAGTTCGGGTTTTCCAGTACGCCGAAGGCCGCGTAGTAGACGACCGCGCCCAGGGCCACGGTGGCCAGCGCCGGGTAGAGCACCTTGGTGTTCCGCAGGCCCACCGTCATGGCGGTCCCGCTCAGGGCCACGCCGAGTCCCAGCACCAGCACGCCTCCGAAGCCCAGTTGCGGGAAGCGGAAGAAGTTCAGCCAGGTGAGGTATGGGATGACGATGGCGACGAATGCGGCTGCCACGGCGAAGGTGATGATGCGCCGCTTGAGCGGGCCGGCCAGGAAGATCTGCATTAGGAAGCCGACCAGCAGCGCGATCGCCGCTATCTGCAGCGGGGAGAACGCAGGGTCGCGCATCCAGTCGTTGTAGCCGATGGCCAGGTATTCCTTCAGCAGCACGGCTGCCCAGAAGACCGGAAGCGAGAAGAAGAGGAAGGTCATGAAGGTGACGCCGTAGTCAAGGCCCGAGTATTGGCGGACCGCCGTCAGCACGCCGATGGCGATGCCGAGGATCGCTGCCAGCACAGTGGCCAGCAGCACCAGGCGCAGCGTGGAGCTGGCGGCCAGACTAAGCAACGCACTGACTTCCACGCCTTGGCGGCTGGTGCCCAGGTCGCATTGGAGGGCGAAGCACTTGCCGACACCCACAAGCCATGTCCAGTATCGCTGGTACCAGGGCATGTCCAGGTTCATGAAGGTGATGCGTTGCTGCATCAGGGTTTCGCGGTTTTCCGCATTGCTTTCGCGGAGCTCCGCCAGCGGGTCGCCGGAGTTGATCACGAGGACGTAGAGCAGGAGCGAGGCCGCAAACAGGATCCCTATCGACGCGCCCAGCCTGCGGAGAATAAATCTCAACACTGCAAGTAGCTACCTTTCTAGCCGATGTGTCCGCGGCCCGTAGGCCGACGGACACGTGGGGCCCGACGCTGGTTGCGCCAGGCCCCACGTTGTTGCCGTTATCCGTCAGTCGGCTATTCGGCGCGGACCCACTGTTCCGCGTTCCAGACCAGTCCGTTTTGGGTGGCCGTCTTGCGGACGTTCAGCACGTCCTCGGCGGATGCCCCCAGGCCCGGGTGGGCGAAGAGCGGGATGCCGAAGAGATCATCCCAGAGCAGCTTCTCGATCTTCTTGGTTTCCTCCGCGTGGACGTTGGTGTCCAGGGTGGTGGTAAGGCGCTCCCAGGCTGCGTCGACCTCGGTGTTGGAGTACTTGCCGTAGTTCTGCGGCTTGCCCGTCCCGTAGATGTTCTCGCCGGAGGTGATCTGGCCGGATCCGGCCCAGGCGAACAGCGCCACCTCGTAGTCTCCGCGCTCCTGGGTGCCGCCCGGTGCGAAGAACTTCGGGTCGCCTGCATCGACGATGTTGAAGCCCGCCTGGTCGCAGGAGGACTTGATCATGGCGACTTCCTCGGTGCGGCGCGGGTTCGGGGCCGAGTATCCGATGCGGACCTCCGGCTTGTCGACGCCTTCGGTCTCGAGGATCTTCTTGGCACCCTCGATGTCGACGTTGTCGTACTGTCCGGCGTAGGACGCGGACACGACGTCGCCGTAGCTTTCCTGGAACGGGAAGACCTCTCGGGTGTTCATGACCTGGGCCTCCGGGTTCAGCGGCTTGATCAGGTTCTCGACGATTTGCTGGCGCGGGACGCACATGGCAAAGGCCTTGCGAAGCTCCAGGTTGTCGGCGAAGAGCGCATCCTTGGTGAAGTTGAAGTCGAGGTGCTCCCAGGTGAGCGTGTCACCCTGGTGGACCTGCACCGTGTCACCGAGGGCCGTGAGCTGTGCAAGCGTGTCGACTGTGGGCTGCGGTTCGATGACGTCGATGTCGCCGTTCTGCAGGGCCTGGACCATGGTGTCCGGTGCGGCGAAGCGAATGACCAGTTCCTTGGTTGCCGCCGGGGTGCCGTAGTAGTTCTCGTTGGCCACCAAGGTGATGGACTGTCCGGCTTCCCAGCTGCCGAGCTTGTACGGGCCGGAAACGGGAATGAGGTCGGCGGCCGGAAGCGTGCCCGGGGAGGTGTTCCAACCCGTGTTCCAGAATTTTGCGGCCTCCTTCAGGGCATCGGAGTCGCCCGCGCGAATGGCATCGACCATTTCGCTCGTGCTCATGCCGGCTTCCTTGGCCACGATGTGTGCGGGGCTGTAGATCATCGTCTGGATGGCGAAGTCCGGATCGGGGTTTGCGTAGGTGACGGTGAATTCCTTGCCTGCCGGATCCCCCTCGGGACCCTTGGGGATGGTCTGGCCCAGGTCCTGCGACACCGAGTCGAAGAGCGGCTTGTCGCCATCGGCGAGATTCGTGTTCTGTACGGCCCAGGCAAGCACCGAGTCGGCGACGGTGATGTCAGTGCCGTCGGACCACTTGGCCTCGGGGTTGATGGTGTACTTGACGGTCATCGGGTCTTCGCTGATGACCTCGTATGAGCCGAGGTCCTCGTTCGGGTAGACCTTTCCGTCGGTGCCGAAGTACGTAAAGCTGGCGAAGAGCCTGTCGGTGACGGCCGAGTTGTAGGTGCTGTAGGACTGCGGAGTCAGGCCGTTGTAGCTGATGAAGTCTTCGGCGCCGACCGAGTAGCTGACCGAGTCTTCTTTGGTGGTGATGTCACCGAGGTCGGCAAGGCCGGTATCTGCCGGTTCAACGCTGAACTTGCCGCTGGCCTCCGCCGCCGGTGCGGACGAGGCTGTTTCACTGGGGCCGCCGGGGGCACATGCACTTAGCGCGAGTGCGAGCGCAGCACCCACCGCGACAGCCTTGGAAATACGTTGGAAACGCATTTCTCCTCCTAATTAGCTTGATCTAAATGAAGCCGGGAATTACCCGGATGCGGTCCATGCAGTGTGCGATGCCCCACAATTTAGAACCATAGCGTCGATTTCGCCGGATGGATATAAAAACACCCCTTCATATTTGCCGCCCATCCGTGCCGCCACTTGGCCAATCGTGCCGCTCTCCGCGCCGGTCCCCGATGTGACGGGCGCTACAACCGCGAAAAATCAAGGAATCGCTTCACATTGAGGTTTGCCAATTACTACCGGCAAGTAGGCGGCGGTGGTCCGCCTGGATTTATAACAGTTTGGAAACACGGCCGCAAACGGCGTTTCACGCCGTCCGGATCGGCTCGTTGCATGGGCAAAAAGGGTTAAGCGAAGGGAGGGGCGAACCTTCCGGTTCACCCCTCCACGCCGTATCTCCTACTGCCGAATTTTCACCAATTCCCCACTCAACTACAGGCTCAAGGTGGACCCCGGGATCGAGCGGAGCAGGTTGCTGGTGTACTCGCTCTGGGGGTTGTTGAACACCGCGTCCGTGGTGGAGTGCTCCACGATCTTGCCGTACTGCATCACGCAGACATCGTCGGCGATCTGCCGCACCACGGCCAGGTCGTGGGTAATGAACAAGTAGGTGAGGTTCAGCTCTTCCTGCAGCTTGTTCAACAGGTTCAGGATCTGCGCCTGCACCAACACGTCCAGGGCCGAGACGGCCTCGTCACAGATGATCACTTCCGGGTTCAACGCCAGGGCGCGCGCGATGGCAATGCGCTGTCGTTGCCCGCCGGAGAGTTCGTTGGGGAACCGGTGCATCGTGGACGAGGGCATCGATACATGTTCCAGCAGCTCCTTGACCCGTTTCTGCCGGGACTTGGCGTCACCGATTCCGTGGATCCTCAGCGGCTCCTCGATGGTGCGATAGATGCTGTACATCGGATCCAGGGAACCATAGGGGTCCTGGAAGATGGGCTGCACCCGTCGACGGAACTTGAAAAGATCGCGTTCGGACCGGTCGGTCATGTCCTGGCCGTCAAAGCTGATGGATCCGGAGGTGGGCTTCAACAGGCTTAGCACCATCTGGGCCACGGTGGACTTGCCCGAGCCGGACTCCCCCACGATCGCCGTGGTGGTGCCGCGCTTGACGGAGAAGGACACATTGTCCACCGCGGTGAAGTCCTCGCTGCGGCCCAGGCCCTTGCGGATCTTGAAGACCTTGGTCAGGTCCTTGATCTGCAGGACGTCGTCGTCGGTCATCTCATGCTCGGCCTTGACCACCGCGTTGACTTCCTCGGCGACCTCCGCCGGCTGCGACTGCAGCCGCTTGGAGGCCAGCGAGGGAGCCGCGGCAACGAGTCGCTGCGTGTAGGGATGGACCGGGTTGCGCAGGATTTCCAGGGCTGGCCCTGATTCAACGACCTGCCCCTTGTACATCACCACGATCTTCTCGGCACGCTCGGCCGCCAGGCCCAGGTCGTGGGTGATCAGCAGCACGGCGGTGCCCAGCTCGCTGGTCATGGTGTCCAGGTGGTCCAGGATCTGCTGCTGCACCGTCACGTCGAGGGCGCTGGTTGGTTCGTCGGCGATCAGCAGCCGCGGACGACAGGCCAGGCCGATGGCAATCAACGCGCGCTGGCGCATGCCGCCGGAGAACTCGTGCGGGTACTGCCCGGCTCGCTTTGCCGCATCGGGCAGCCCGGCATCCGAAAGCACCTGGGCAACGCGTTCCTTGGAGTTGCTTCCCGCCAAGCCGTTGGCCTTCAGGGTTTCCTGGACCTGGAAGCCGATCTTCCACACCGGGTTCAGGTTGGACATGGGGTCCTGGGGAACCATGCCGATCGAACTGCCGCGCAGCTCAATGATGCGCTTCTCGCTGGCGTGGGTGATGTCCTCGCCGTCAAAGATAATCTGGCCGGCGGTGACCTTGCCATTGCCCGGCAACAGCCCGATGGCCGACAGCGCGGTGGTGGATTTTCCGGAACCGGACTCCCCCACGATGGCCACGGTCTCGCCCGGCATCACCGTCAGGTGGGCCTTGCGCACGGCGTTGACCGGCCCCTCGGGGGTGGTGAAGGTGATGGCCAGGTCCCTGATTTCAAGCAGCGGAAGGTCGTCCCGCACCGAGTCGAACATGTTGGGTTTCTTCAATAATTCGCTCATGGTGCTAGCCCTTACGTGACTTTGGATCGAGTGCGTCGCGCACGGCGTCACCGAGCATGATGAAGCTCAACACCGTGATGGACAGGGCCAGTGCCGGCCACATGAGGATCTCCGGGTTGTTGCGCACCGAGATCTGCGCGGAGGCGATGTCATTGCCCCAGCTCATGATGCTCGGCGGCAACCCCAGGCCCAGGAACGACAGCGTCGCCTCGGCGACGATGTAGATGCCCAGCGAGATGGTCGAAACCACGATGACCGGTGCCAGGGAGTTCGGCACCACGTGCTTGACCAGGGTCTTGAACTTGGAAAGGCCCAGCGAGCGCGAGGCCATGACGTAGTCCGAGCTCTTGGCCTCAATGACAGCGCCGCGGGTGATGCGGGCCATTTGCGGCCAGCCGAAGATCGCCAAGGTGATGATGACGGTCCAGATGCTGCGGTTCTCCCTGAATGCCGGCAGCTGCATGATGATGATGGCGCCAAGGATCAGCGGCAAGGCAAAGAAGATGTCGGCCAGTCGGGCCAGTACCGCGTCGAGCCATCCGCCGTAGTAGCCGGCCAGGGCGCCGAGGATGCCGCCAAAGACGACCACCGCAATGGTTGTGAACAACCCGACCAGCACCGAGGCTTGGGCGCCGTACATGATGCGCGCATAGATGTCGCAGCCTTGGAACGTGAAGCCCAGCGGGTGCCCGGCCGAGGGACCCTGACGGGCAAAGGAGAGGCTGCAGGCTGTTGGACTGGTGCTGGTGAACAGCCCGGGGAAGGCGGCCACGGCAATCACCAGGAGGATGAGCAGGGCGGAAATGATGAACAGCGGCTGCGTGCGCAGCGAGCGCCAGGCCTGGGCCCACATACTCAGCGGCTGCGCTGTTTCGTCCACCTTGTCCACGGACTGCAGCGGGGTTTCCTCCAGCGGTGCCACATAGTGCTCGATGTGGCGGCTGGAGATCTTTCCGGCGCGGACGCGGGGAGCCTGCGTGGTCGGTTCGATGATTTCGGGAGTTGGATTCTCAGACAAGGCGGATCCTTGGGTCAAGCCACGCGTAGAGCAAATCAACGACGAGGTTAGCGATAACAAAAACAACTACGAGGACGCTGACGACTGCCACGACGGTTGGGGTTTCACCCTTGAGTACGGCCTGGTACACCAGATTGCCGATCCCCGGGACGTTGAAGATGCCCTCGGTGACGATGGCGCCGCCCATGAGGGTTCCGAGGTCGGCACCGAGGAAGGTGACCACCGGAATCAGCGAGTTGCGCAGAATGTGGACCATGATCACGCGGCGGCGGCTCAGGCCCTTCGCGGTTGCGGTGCGCACATAGTCTGCCTGCTTGTTCTCGATGATCGAGGTTCGGGTCAGTCGCAGCACGTAGGCCAGGGAGACCAGCCCGAGGACGGTAGCCGGCAATATCAGGTCACCCCATGGAGCCGTGGAACCGACGGTCGGTTTAGCCCAGTCGAGCTTCACCCCGACGATAAACTGCAGCACGAAACCCAGGACGAAGGTGGGTACGGCGATGACGATCAGCGAGGCAACCAGCACCGTGGAGTCAAAGAGCTTGCCTTTTTTCAGGCCAGCGATGACGCCGAAGATGATGCCGAAGAAGGCCTCGATGGCCAGGGCCATCACGGCCAGGCGCGCGGTCACGGGCATGGCCCGGGCAATGACGTCCGCCACTGGCTGGCCGGAGAAGGTCTGGCCCAGGTCGAAGGTCACCAGGTTCTTGAGGTACAGGAAATATTGGACCCAGAACGGCTGGTCCAGGTTGTACTGGGCACGCAGCGCTGATTCAACCGCGGGGCTCATCGGCTTGCCGCCGGACAGTGCGGCGATGGGATCGCCGGGGGTGGCAAAGACCAAGAAATACACCAGCAGGGTGGCCCCGAAGAATACCGGGATCAACTGCAGGAATCTCTTGAAGGTAAACATGATCATGGAACTGCCACCGTGGGTGTTGTGGGGGTGATCGAATCGATCAAGGGACTACTCCTTGTAAGGAAGTTCAGGTTGGCTGGCGGGGATGCTTTGCCGGTTGACGCAAGAAGGGGGACCCTAGGGCGGGTCCCCCTCTCTCACGTGGTGGATCAGCAGCGGGACGGGCTACTTGCCGACGATGGCGTTGTAGACCGGGACACCGTTCCATCCGAACTTCACATCGGAGACGCTTTCGCTCCAACCGCCCTGGACCGCCTGGTACCACAGCGGGATGACAGGCAGATCCTTGAGCAGGATCTCCTGGGACTCGTTGAAGATCTTGTTGCCTTCCTCGACGGAGGTGGCGGCAAGGCCCTCGGCCAGCTTCTGGTCGAATTCCTTGCTTGAGTAGTCGCCGTCGTTGGAACCGGCACCAGTGCCGTACAGCGGGCCAAGGAAGTTGTAGAGCGACGGGTAGTCAGCCTGCCAGCCGGCGCGCGAGGCGCCCTTGAGATCCTTGGAGACCACCAGTTCACGCATTTCCTTGAACGTCGGGATTGGGTTCAGCTCGGCCTTGATTCCCAGGGTGTTGGAAATCTGGTTGGCCATGGCCTCGATGTATTCCTTGTTGCCCGCACCATCGATGTTCGAGGTGATGGTGAAGGTTTTGTCGGCCGGCCAAGGATCGATCTTCTCCGCCTCGGCCCACAGTTCCTTGGCCTTCTCGGCGTTGAACGTCAGCACCTCGTTGCCCGGGAGGGCATCGGAGTAGCCGTCGAGCACCGGGGAGGTGAAGTCCTTCGCGACCTGCTTGCCACCGAAGAAAATGTTGTCAATGATCTCCTGGCGGTTGATGGACATCGAGATGGCCTGGCGGCGAAGCTGGCCGGCCTCGCCCTTGAACTCGGGGAGGTAGCTGGCGATCGTCATGGTGGCGTTGCCCGCGTAGGCCTGGTTGACCCAGCGGTCGCCGAGGTCGTCCTGGTAGTTCTGCAGCGCGCTCGGCGGGATCTGGTCCAGCACGTCCAGGTTGTTGGCCAACAGGTCTTGGTAGGCCGCATCGAAGGTGCTGTAGATCTTGAACGAGACGCCACCGTTGGCGGGGGTGCGCGGACCGGAGTAGTCGGCGTTGGGAACCAGGTCGATCTGGACGTTGTGCTTCCAACCGTCCTCGGCCAGCTTGTACGGGCCGTTGCCTGCGGGCTTTTCGCCGAAAGCCTTGGGATCCTCGAATGCGGCGGCCGGCAGCGGGTAGAAGGCGGTGTAGCCCAGGCGCAGCGGGAAGTCGGACTCGGCCCGCTTGAGTTCAACGGTGAAGGTGGTGTCGTCGACGACCTTCAGGCCCTCCATGGTGTCCGCGGTGGCACCCTCGGCGCTGACCGTGTCATAGCCCTTGATGGACTCGAAGAAGTACGAGTTCAGCTGGGCATTCTTGGCGGCTGCACCGAAGTTCCAGGCATCCACGAAGGACTTGGCCGTAACGGCCTCGCCGTTGGTGAACTTCTGCCCGGACTTGATCTTGATGGTGTAGTTCATGGCGTCGGTGGTCTCGATGGACTCTGCTAACTCATTGACCGGCTTGCCGTCGATGTCGTAGCTGACCAACCCGGTGAAGAGGAGGTCCATCACGCGTCCGCCGCCGACTTCGTTGGTGTTGGCCGGCAATAGACCGTTTTGCGGTTCGGTCGAGTTTGCCGTGATGACCTTCGCCGGGTCTCCGCCGGTGGTTTCGTCGGCTTCGTTTCCTCCGCCGCCGCCGCCGCCACAGGCGGTCAGGGTCAGGGCCAGGGCTGCGGAAAGCACAAGGGCCTTCGAGGTGCGGTTGTAACGCATTCTTTCTCCTCAACGAGTTTGTTGGTTGGCGTGGGTGCCTGTTTATGCACCGCCAAACCAGGGTGAGTCTCATCACTCACATGTGAGACTACTCATAAATCTCTGAAACAACTAATGAACGACTGCACTGAAACAGAATCTTAATGATTCTGCAACTTATGACTGGATGACATTTCACCTCATTCATTGTCGGGACCCTGACATCGACTAGTCCTCCCTACAACAAACCCATCAGCATCGACGGGTCTTCAAGGACCCGTCCAACTTCCGCCAGGAACCTGGCGCCTTGCTCCCCGTCGACCACGCGATGGTCAAAGGACAGTGAGAGCACCATGACCTGTCGCAGGGCAATCTCGTCCCGGTGTTCCCACGGCATCTTGCGTACCTGGCCCATGGCGAGGATTCCTGCCTGGCCCGGCGGCAGGATCGGGGTGCCTCCGTCCACGCCGAAGACACCCACATTGCTGATGCTGAAGGTCCCTCCACCGAGCTGGGCCGGGGTGATCCGTCCGTCCCGCGCCGCTGAAGTCAGTTCCCCGATTTCGTGTGCCAGCTCCGCAAGGTCCATGCCCTGGGCGCCGTGGACGACAGGAACCATCAGCCCGCGATCGGTCGCCGCGGCGATCCCGAGATTCACGTGACCGAACTCGACAATTTCGTTGTTTTCCCCATCCCAGTGCGAGTTCAGCGTGCGGTGCCGGGCCAGCGCGAGGGTGACCACCTTGGCCACCAGGGTGGTCACCGTGATCTTCACGTCGGAAAGCCGCGGCGAGGTGCGCAACCGCTCCAGCATTGCCATGGTCTCGGTGACATCCACGCTCAGGAATTCGGTCACGTGGGGAGCGGTGAAGGCGCTGGCCACCATGGCGGCGGCGGTGGCCTTGCGCACGCCCTTGATGGGGGTGCGTGTTTCGCCCCGGGTGCCGGCGGTTTCGCGCTGCGGTTCCGCCTCGACGCCCACGCCCTCCGAGGCACGCACGACATCCTCGCGCGTGATCAGCCCGTTGGTGCCGGTGCCCTTGAGCGAGACCAGGTCGATGTTGTGGTCCCGGGCGTATTTGCGCACCGGCGGGGTGGCCCGCAGGTGGCCGATCCCCCGCGGCACCTTGTCACCGGCATCAACCATCCGGAGCCCGGGATTCGGCGAGGCGGCTTTCGCCTCGGATGTCCCGCTGGCACCATGGCCGGCGGAAGCCGGAGCTGTGTGCGCCAGTTCCTGCATCGGTGTCTGCGCCTTGCGGGCCCGGCGCGTCGGATGTCCGCTGTTTTCGACGGCAGCTCCGTATCCCACCAGGGTCGGCTGCCGCTTGGCCGGCTCATCTCCCCCGTCCCGGGGCTCCCGCCCGGAAGTTCCGGAATGGTCGGGCACGTCGAAGGAAATGAGCGGGTTGCCGACCTCCACGACGGCGCCGACCTGCTCATAGACCTTTTTCACGACCCCGCTGAACGGAGAGGGAAGTTCCACGATCGCCTTGGCGGTCTCGACCTCGGCGATGACCTGGTTCAGTTCCACGGTGTCGCCCTCGGCAACGCGCCAGGACAGGATCTCGGATTCGGTCAGGCCCTCACCGAGGTCGGGCAGCTTGAAGAGTTTCTCCATGGTGGCGTTCATCCTTCCTCTCCCAGCAGGTCGCCGGTGCGTCGCATGGCCCTGTCGACCCCATCAAGGATCCGGTCGAGATCGGGAAGATGGTGGTGTTCCAGCTTCGAGGGCGGGTAGGGGATGTCGAATCCGGTGACCCGCACCGGGGCGTGGTCCAGGTGGTCGAAGCAGCGCTCGGTGAGGCTTGCGGCAAGCTCCGCGCCGATGCCGCCGAACTTGGAGGCCTCATGGGCGATGACCACCCGGCCGGTCTTGCGGACGGAAGCGGAAAGCGTGGCGAAGTCCACCGGTTCGATGCTGCGCAGGTCGATGACCTCGATGTCGATTCCCTCGTCTTGTGCCGCTGCCGCGGCATCCATGGCGGTTTTCACCAGCGGACCGTAGGCAATCAGCGTCAGGTCCGCTCCCTCGCGCACCACCTGCGCGCTGTAGAGCGAGCCGGGATCCGGCACCAGGTCCGTGTCAACCTCCCCGCGCACGTGGTAACGCCGCTTCGGTTCGAGGAAGATCACCGGGTCGTCGTCCGCGATCGCCTGCTGGAGCATGGTGTAGGCGTCCTGCGGGTTCGACGGCGAGACCACCCGAAGACCGGCGGTGTGGGCGAAGTAGGCCTCGGGCGATTCGGAGTGGTGCTCCGGGGAGCCGATGCCGCCGCCGAAGGGGATGCGGATGGTCACCGGCAGCTTGACGTTGCCGCGGGAACGGAAATGCATCTTGGCCAGCTGGGAGACGATCTGGTCGAAGGCCGGGTAGACGAAGCCGTCGAACTGGATTTCCACCACCGGGCGGTAGCCGCGGAATGCCAGGCCGATGGCGGTGCCGACGATTCCGGATTCGGCCAGCGGGGTGTCGATGACGCGGTGCTGGCCGAAGTCCTTCTGCAGTCCGTCGGTGATGCGGAAGACGCCGCCGAGCTTGCCGATGTCCTCGCCCATGAGCACGACCTTGGAATCGTGTTCCATGGCCGAACGCAAGGAAGTGTTCAGGGCCTGTGAGAAGGTGAGGGTTTTCATTTGGTTCCCTGCCCTTGGACGGCAAAGCCGGCGAGGTAGTTGGAGTAGTTCTCGCGTTGTTCCTCCAGCCCCGGATGGGGATGGCTGTAGACGTGGGCGAAGAGGTCGTCCACGGTGGGGTCCGGCATGGTGGTGATGGCCTCGCGCAGGCCGGCGGCCAGCTCGTCGGCCGCGGACTCGGAGCGCTTCTTCAGCTCCGCCAGGTCCGCGCCCAAGGTGTCCAGGTGCGCGGCGACCCTGTCCAGCGGGTCCTTCGCCGCCCATTCCTCCAGCTCCAGCGCATCGCGGTAGCGCGTGGGATCGTCCGCCGTGGTGTGGGCGCCCATCCGGTAGGTGACCGCCTCGATGAACGCCGGGCCGCTGCCGGTGCGCACGTGGGCCAGGGCCGCGCGGGTGGCCGCCATGACCGCAAGAACGTCATTGCCGTCGACCCGCCAGGTGGCCAGTCCAAAGCCGGCGGCGCGGTCGGCGATGTGCCCGGTGGTCTGTCTGGCGACGGGTTCGGAGATGGCCCAGTGGTTGTTCTGGCAGAAGAACACCAGCGGCGCCTGGTAGCTGGCGGCGAAGACCATGGCCTCGCTGACATCGCCCTGGCTGGTGGCCCCGTCCCCGAAGTACGTGATGGCCGCGTCGGTCGAGCCGTCGAACTTCAGTCCCATGGCGTAGCCGGCAGCGTGCAGGGTCTGCGCCCCGATGACGATCTGCTGGTTGGCCATGTTGACCTCGTAGGGGTTCCACCCGCTGGGAGCCGCCCCGCGCCACATGCGCAGCAGGTCGTGCGGGTTCACCCCGCGGCAATAGGCGACCCCGTGTTCGCGGTAGGAGGGGAAGATGAAGTCGTCGGTTTCCAGCGCGCGGCCGGATCCGATCTGCGCGGCTTCCTGGCCCAGCAGCGGGGCCCAGAGCCCCAGCTCGCCCTGGCGTTGCAAGGCGGTGCCTTCGGCATCCAGGCGGCGGATGCAGGCCATGTCGATGTACAGCTTTTCCAGCGCGGGAACATCGATGTCACCGACCCATTCATCGAGTTCGGGGCACGGGTGGCGGGTGCCGTCGGGGGAAATCACCTGGAGGTAGGTATCGGGGCCCTCGGGGGCCGTCGGGTCAAACGTGGGGGACACGGTCAGCATCCTTTGCGTCGATGGCGAATCAGGATCGGCATTCCGGTGGGACGTGCCGTTCCTGCGGGTGCGGCCTCATCGCCGCCACCTACCTGTGATGCTACTCACGTTATGCAGGGCGCACAATCCTTGCCCGGCCGATTGCGCAGCTTGCACTATTCGCAGAGGTCACACGGTGCTAATCTTGCGCATTATGCAGCAACTTGATGCCACCGACCTGCGGATCCTATCGGCCCTGTGCCACCGCCCCAAGGCCAGCGCCGTGGCGCTGGCCACCGAACTGGGACTCAGCCGCAACACCGTCCAGGCCCGCTTGGTGCGACTGGAATCCAACGGCGCGCTGCTGCCCTTCGAACAGCGAGTGAACCCGGCTGCCCTCGGCTTCCCGCTGGTCAGCTTCGTGCACATCCACGTGCGCCAGCGCTTGCTGGGCACCATCGTGGAACGGCTGCGCGCGATCCCGGAAATCATCGAGGCGCACGGGGTGACCGGGTCCGCCGACATCCTGGCGCGCGTGGTGGCGGACAGTGCGGAGGAGCTCTTCCGCGTCAACGGCCAGATCCTGGCCATCGAGGGAGTGGAACGTGCCGACACCTCGCTGTCGATGGCCGAGCTGATTCCGCACCGCACCACCGCCCTGATCCAGATGCGCCTGGCCTCCGGCCCTGGGACCAGGTCCGCGGGGAACGACCCGGACGCCGACGACTGATCGACGGCTTCCCGACCATCAACGGCAGCTTGGCGGTACTTCCCCGTATATGCCGTCCACCGGCGATGAAGCCAGCCCAATCGCCGCCGGCCCGTATTCCCCTGCCTCGCCAACGACGGAATGGCGAGATATGGCAACGACCCGCTTTTGCCCCCGGCGGGTGCCGGGCCAGCGATCTTCGTGGCATGACAAAGGCGGCGCCGTCTCCCTATGGGGGAAGGAAACGACGCCGCCCATGTGCCTCGGTGGGG